>JBNMKP010000060.1:0-8473 GCA_050874405.1 bacterium | reverse complement strand
ATTGAAGAAGAAAAAGCTACAGAAACTCCAGTATATGAAGACTTTGAATATATCGTTGAAAACCCTAAAGAAGTTATCATACCTTTCCCAATCGTTTCAGATATAAACTTAGAAGAAAAATTACCGTTCTTTAAATCAATAACATTTAAATTGAATAAAATTTACGGTTAAAAATAATTATTTATAAGAAAAGGCGGCATTTAAAATAAATGCCGCCTTTTTTGTTTATCTATTTTGAATTTATGCTGTTAATTTCAATTCTTGTCCCGGTTTGATGATTACAAGTTTTCCGTCTGCTTCAAATTCTAAGTTATTCAAATCCATAATTTCTTTAGTATGTTTTAGAATTTCAGCATTGGTTGGTTTTACACCATTTTGTTCTTTCAAGTGGTTCTTTGCAATGTTCCAAACATTATCACCTAATTTTACTTTATGAACTCCGCCTACTACTGCTTTAGTTTCAGAAGTTTTGTCTGTGTCTTGAACCTTACCTGTTTCTTCAGATTTATCGGCTTTTTTGTCAGTTTTATCAGGTTCTTTAGCCTTATCTGTTTCTTCGGTTTCTTCTGTTTCTTCAGGCTCTTCTGTTTTTGGTGAAGGTACTGCTACCGGAGTTTTAACAGGAGCTTTAGATTTTGCTTTTGGTTTTTCTGTTTTTTGTCCACCATCAGCCTTTTTATCTTCTGTTTTTTTATCTTCAGGCTTTTTGTCAACCGGAGTTTTGTCTTCTGGAGTTTCTGCAGCCGGAGTAGGAGTTGCCGGTTTTTGTGCAGGAGCTTTTTTGTCATCTGTTGGAGCATCTGCTTTTACGTCCGGATTAGTTTCTTTAGAGTCATCTGAACCAAAGAACTTGTCATAGCCCCATTTTGCAAGAGCTGCAACACCTGCTAATAAACCAATAGCTAAACCTATTTTGCCACCTTTTTTAGCATATTTGCCAAGTCCTGAGATATTAAATCTTGAACCTTTAACTTTTTTAGCTTCTTTTGCCAAATGTTCTGCCTTAACTTCTGAAGCCGGTTTTGCAACATATTCGCCTTTTGCTTTATCAAAAATTTTTTTACCACCAAAACGATTTTGTTTTCTTGCTTCTTTTTCAGCCTTTTGGGCTTCTCTACGAACTTTTTTTGCTTCGATTTGTGCTTCTGTTGGAACTACTTTTTCTTTAACTTGTCCTTGTTTTGGAGCTTTATCAAATAAACTTACATTTTCTTGTTTTGGTTGACCTACTGGAGCTGTTTGATTAGTTTGCGCTTTTTGAGCAGTTCTTTCAGCAGCTTTTTTCTTTTCTGCTCTTGCACGTTCATTTCTTACATCTGCTAATGTTTTTTTCTTTGGTTGTACATTTTTTTTGTGACCATAACTAATTTTCATAATCTTAATTTCCCCCTGTGTTTAAAAATTTATTTTCCCTATGCTTCTATAAACAATTTTTCAATACAGGAATTGACTTTCTGTATTGAAAGAGTATATACAATTTGAAATATTTCGTTACAAATTGGTTCTTAATTTAGGCAAAAAGAAAGGCTATCAGGGGGTAATCGATGATAGCCTTTTGTGAGTATGAGGATTGTTTTAGCTTAGAAATCTCTTGGTTTAACTCCATGTATCCAATTAGATTCTATCGTTTCCAAAGAAATACCTTTGGTTTCCGGAACACAGAAGTAAACAAAGACAATACAAAGCAAGGATACTATCCCAAATCCCCAAAATGTCCAAGCTCCACCTATTCTGTGAAGCAAAATTGGGAAACTGCTAACTACAAAGAAGTTAAATGCAAAGTTTGAAACCGTACAAATACTCATTGCAACCCCTCTTATTCTCAAAGGGAAAACTTCTGAAACCAAAATCCAACCAATTGGACCAAGGCTCATTGCAAAACAAATAATGTATATTACCAAACTTCCTACAGTAACCCATTTCAAATTATCACCAAAGAAATCAGCAAATGCAAAACCGCAACCCAAAGCGATTAAACTAAGCATTACACCCGTCAAACCAAAATATAACAATGGTTTACGCCCTAGCTTATCAGTAAAGAATAGCGCAACAATTGTCATTAAAAAGTTAATTACACCAATACCGGTTGTTGCATAAATTGCGGTGATATTACTTTCAAATCCTGCATTTTTAAATATTGTAGGAGCATAATAAATAATTGTATTAATACCGGTACAAATTTGTGCAAACATTATACCAATACCAACAACAAATGGCATAATCATCCATTTTTTCAATCTAAATTTTTTATCACTTTTTGTTCCTTCATTAAGGATAGTTTTTCTAATATCCTCAATTTCTTTTTCAGTATCAACTTCCGGTTCAATTTTTTTGAAGGCAATTTTAGCTTCTTCATCACGTTTCTTGCTCACTAACCAACGTGGGGTGTCATGCATAAAGCACATTCCAACAAATAAGACAATTCCGGGAATTACACCCGCAAATAACATCCAACGCCAATTGTAAACGGCATGTGCAAACACTGCATTGATAAAGTATGAGAACAAAATACCCGCCGTAATTGCCCATTGATAAAGAGATACCAGTGTTCCTCTCAAATGTTTTGGAGAAATTTCTGATAAATATAACGGAACAACAAAGTTAACAACACCAACGGCAAAGCCGACAAAAATTCTTGATGCAATTAGAACAAAAATATTAGGAGCAAATGCGCACATTATAGAACCTAATGTGAAAATTACAGCAGTTGCCATAATAATTTTTTTTCGCCCAAACATATCTGCCAAAATTCCATTTGTCGCAGCACCAATAACAGCACCAATCAAAACGGAACTAACCAAAATACCTTGAGCAGTATCAGCCAAATTCCAAGATTCATTAATAAATAATAATGCACCTGAAATTACACCGGTATCATAACCGGATAACAAACCACCCAAAGATGCAATAATTGCAACGACATACAACCATAAGTACTTCATATAAACCCTTTCTTAACTCTATAACTTTATTATAACTTTATTTTTTATATTTTTAAACCCCAATTTGATAATTTTTTAAAAGAAGACTTGACAAAGTGTTAGGCATGCCTTACAATAATTTTGCAAAGGAGAATTCATGACAGAAAAAGCAAAAAATTTATCATCAGGTTTAGAAGATTATGTTGAAGCAATTTATATTGCACACCTTAATGACAAACCGTTAAAAGGTGCAGAACTTGCAAGACAATTGAATATTTCAAGAGCCTCTGTATCAGAAGCACTTGCGAAACTAGTTGCAAAAAACTTAATCAAATATAACAGCTATGAAGCAATTTCCATCACAAAAGAAGGAATTGAAGAAGCAAAAAAAGTTTATGAAAAACACCACACACTAGAACAATTCTTTGAAACAGTTTTAGGCATAACAAAATCTGAAGCAAGTGAAAATGCTTGCAAAATTGAGCATATTATTTCTCAAAATGTGCTTAACGAAATGAGAAGTTTTACAAAATTTTGTCAAACTAACAAAGAAATTTTAGACACTTATAAAAAGGAAAAATCAAAATAATGATAAAGGTTTCGTCAATTGGCAAGTTTTTAGACCAACCGCTTTTAACTGCCAAATTAAATAAACAAATTCCTACAATACTTACCCTTGGTAGTGGAATTTTTCTCGCAAAAGAATTAAAAAATACTCCCAAAGAAGATAAAATCAAAAAAGGGATACAAACTTCAATTATTTTAGCAACTACATCAATTTCTGCAATTAAAGCGCCGAAAATTGCAAACTATTTGACCAAAAGACCTGCAACTAAAACACTTGAAGAATTGAAAATTCAAAACTCAAAATCTATCCAAGAAATCATAACAAACAACAAATATTCAGAAAAAGTGGAAAGTATTTTACATCGTGCAAAAGACAAAATTTTATCTTTAAAAGAAGTTGACACTTTACACCAAAAGTTAGATAAACAATCTTTTGATAAAATAATTCCACCTCCAACTAATATAACTTCAAACGATCTATTCAGAGAAATCGGTTGGTTATCAATCTTTGGAGCAATCCCTGTTGCTGGCGGAGTAGCAGGTGGAATAGCAGCAGACATGACAACTGAAAAAGATTGGAAATCAAGAGTTTCTAACAAAGTTAAAGAGGGCACATACCAATACTTAGCAAATATTTTTATGTGTAACATAGGAGCCGGAGCCGCACTCGGCATTTTGGAACATAATAATATCAAATCAAAATCAGCAAGATGTATTGGCATGATTACCGGAATTATTTTAACTGGAGTAATCGGCGGAAGTGCAATTGCAAACTTTATAAGTAACAAACTTATCAATCCTCTCCTATCAGGAAAAAATCAAAACAAAAAAGAAATCCGCACTCCTGAACTTTTAGATTTGGGACTTCACACAGACGATATTGCAACAGTATCATTATTATCAGGATTAAAATGGATTGAACCGTCACTTCCACTATTATATGCCGTATCAGGATACCGTGCAGGAATTGGTTATAGGAACAATGACAAACATCATCATTCTAAAAATTGTTCGCAAAACCAAGAAAAAACTCATTTTCTACGAGAAAAGTGTTAGGTATAGTTAACACTTTAAAACACACACCTTATTTTTTACAACCCACAACTGTACACTAAAAAAGAGGCAGTTTAACCACCGCCTCTTTTACTTTTCTTTATTAAATCTTTATTAAACTTCTGGTTTAAAATTTACTTTTTCCAAAAATTTTTCTTCTCCATTTTCGACATGAGATACAAATGGTTTTCCCTTTTTAGAAATCATTTGGGTAAAACTATCAATCATTGCAGTTGCAATATGTTTGATATCACGATGTTTTTTATTTTGCTCATAAGCATATTTCGGATTTGTACCAATTTTAAAAATTTCAGCTAATTTAGTTTTAGGATTAACTTTATCTGCACTCATTACCCCCAAAACTTTTGTCGCATCAAGTTTTTCAAAATTATCAGTTTGAGTTGTAAGAGCGTAAATATTAGATTTACCCTTTAAAATACTTGATTCTTCTGCAATTGCACCAGACAAGTTTTTCCCGCCGTTCCATAAAAAGCTCAAAAAATTGATACTCAATCTATCAAATTTGTCACCTGTATTAAATTTCACAAAATTTACAGGCATATCTTTCCATTTTTTATTAACTTTTTGTTTTACAACTGTTGGGGCAATTAATTTTCCACCAAATTGAACATTATTTGTTGGTTGTATATTCATTAAAAACTTTTCCTTTCGACTAATGTAATTAAGTTAATTATATCTCAAATATTATTTACCGTGAACAATAACTTTTGACATATCACCACCAATTACTCGTTTTATATCGTCACCAAACTTTTCAAATTGACTTGCATTACAAACAATTCTACCAGTAACTTGTTCCAAGTTTTGTGGGAATTGAGTAATTCGAGAATTGTATAATGGATTTTTGTTATCTAAAATTAAATTTCCACGAATAATTTTTACATCTTTCAATAAATCATCTTCATTAAATCCAAACATAGAATAAGGAATTGAAATTCCACTATTTACGTTCATATTGTATGATGGTTTATATCCAGAAATTTCAAGTTTTCCATCTGGAGTATATTTCGTATCAACATTTAAGAATTTAAAAATAGCAAAGTTATCTTCATCTTTAATTGCTTTTGCAAATGATTTTTTGAAAACCGGACTAGTTTCGTTCAACTTTTCACTAATCATAATTGCTTGAGATGCCTTAGGCCCTTCATCAATAATTCCGGATTGACATTTTAATTTATTAGTTTCAATAAATTCTCTAATTTTGCTAACCAATGTCAAAGGAACAATGTTATTATTTTCAACACCTTGAATTTGGTCAATCTTACCATTGTTTGTTGTCATACCTACAACAGGATCCCAAAGATTGGATTTGCCTTTTCTTTCAAGATAGATATAAAAATCGCCATCTGTCAAAGCATCTTCGGCCTTATCAACACTTGACCTTGTACACCAGTTACGGCAGCTCAAAGTTTCCAGTGCTGAAATATTTTTATCTTTATTTTTAGGGTCATGCTTAATAGATGGGATTTTTACCCAAACTGCTTTGTTATTTGATTTTCCCATATCCATAAGTAAGTTATCTCTAAGTCTGTGAGTATAACTTTCTAAGAACGTTGGGTTAATAAACGTTGCCCAGTCTAATGGAGCAGGACGTTCAAAACGTTTAATTGCGAGTAAAAGAGCTTTTTCATCAAATGGAACCGGAATATGTCTGTTATTTTCTTTCAGTTCGCCGGTTACAGAATTCCAAATAACAAATTTCAATGAATCATTCCCTTTGATTTTACTTACAAGTTCAGGATTAAATTGCTCACCTGTTTTAGGATTTAATTCTTCTGGATTTTTAAGGAAATTTTCCCAATCCTTTAATCGAACTTCTCTTGCTTGGTTAATTTTATCTATTGAATATTCTCTGATATCTTGCGGTACATAACTTTTCCATTTAATCTTTCTTGCATCAGATTTTTTGAAAGAATTCCACATTTCATCATCTTCGACAATTTTCTTTACAGCAGCACCAATTTTGTTTGCAGAAATTACGCTACCGTCGATATGAAATTTTTTATGATTGCTATCCAAAATTACAGATGCCATATAATCAAAAATTGAGTGATATTCTGACGGAAGAGATTTTCCTTTAAATGATAATGTAACCTTATCTATTTGTGGATTTGAAGCCAGATAAGATTTAAAAGGTTTTGAATTACTTTTTTGTATGTTGTTTAATGTGGTAGAAAAACTTAAATTACTAATACTTGAAATCATATTTTAGACCTATTTAGATATTGTAAACTGAAGAATATAAAATTCGTAAAGCTCAAATTTTGCGTAATATGAAAAATATTTTTAATATTTATTCATAAAAAAAATGGGATATGAAATACCCCATATAGTAACATTACCCAATGTATTTTTATTTTTGAACTTGTTCTTTAGGTTTTCGGTTTGCAAGTTTGATATTAATAAGCGGAAGAATAATACCAAGAGCAACGGTTGAATAAGCCAAACCTGCAACATGCGCAACATTCAACTTCCAAATATTTTTTCTCGCAAAATCCTTACCTTTTGCAGCTATTTCTGCATGTGTTTTCAAACTAATATCGTTCAACCAATGTTTAACACCTTTACCTTTTTTATTAATATTAAATAGATTTTCTTGCTTTTTATCTAAAAGATTAGCAACACCTTTAGCTGCAAAACCACCTAAAACTAGCCAGTTCAAAAATCCGAAATAATCTCTTGTAACTGATTCTCTCAATTCATTATTACTATCCGCAGCCATAAAACGACCAATAATAGTTGAAGCATAAACCGTTTTTATTGCGTTACCTGTAGAAATCGGACCAGTAAATTGAAGTTTTTTAACGAAATCTTTTGGATTTTTGATTTTCATAACTCCAATTGTCATAGCAAGCATTCCCGCACTTGCCAATATTTTCTTAAAGAACAATCCTTTTTTATTATCTTTATTTTTAACGTCATTTTTTACATCATAATCAGGGTCGCCTGCAAAACCTTTTTTACCGGTACGTTTTTCTGTAATTTTTCTATTCAATCTCTGATTTGTTAAACCAATAATTGAAGCAAGAGATAATGCACCAAAGATTTTAATTTTATTAATACGTTTAATTTTTGTTAATGCAGCATCAATATTTATATTTTTATTTGTAAAAATATCTTTGCCCATGTCATAAGTGTCACGCAAAATATTATGCATTGTCGCATTTAATTTATGCTCACCAATTTTTACATCAACACTTCTATTTACTCCAATAGCATTTGTCATTCTCGTTTCCATGATGTTAAAAATTTGCTTTTTATCACGTGGAGTAATATTTTTGTCATTAATTACATTTGCAAAAGTTTTAATAAATCCTTGTTTTGTTGTTAAATTATTTTGAATATTTTTATATTTTGGATTGTCCCAAGTCAAATTTTTCCATTTATTTTCTTCAAACCATTCAACATTGTTGAAATCAATATTTTTGAATTTAGCAACTGCTTTACCATCTTGTCCGCCCATATTTTCAAATACATTTGTCACGTATTTTTCAACATTACTTTCACTTCTATCCCAAGCAGTTTTTAAAACTTTTATAGAATCATCACTAAACCAACTTTTTGGATTAATTTTAATTTCTGGAGAAACATGCTTAACTGCGACATGAGAAATAAGAGTAGCTAAAAGTCCTGCAGATAAACAGTTGATAAATGTTCCGCTCACTTCTCTAAAAAATGTTTCAGCTCCGGCATTTGCATTTCTTTTCTTTGTATCAATATAAGTTCTTGGGGCAACCATTGCTCCCAAATCAAGTAAAACAGCATTTGCCATTTCATTTGTATCAAGAGTTCTCAAAGTTGATGTCAAAACTCCGTCCATTGGTCCCTTAAATGCCGGCTGATAATGTCTTTGTCTGTTGGTATAACCTTTATTTGCTGTTGTTACTGTTAAATTCATTTATTTCCCTTAT
>JBNMKP010000059.1:0-8559 GCA_050874405.1 bacterium | reverse complement strand
GTTCCCATTAGATGCAAACATCGCTTTAACTAAAAAAGTTGTTGAATATGCTCACGCTCACGGCGTTTCGGTTGAAGCTGAATTAGGTAAATTAGCTGGTGTTGAAGATGACGTTAAAGTTCATGCTAAAGATTCAACTTACACAGATCCAGCAGAAGCTGTTAGATTTGTTAAAGAAACTGGTTGTGATTCATTAGCTGTTGCTATCGGTACTTCACACGGTGCTTACAAATTCAAAGGCGAAGCTAAATTAGACTTCGAAAGATTAGCTGAAATCAAAAAAGCTTTAGAAGAAGCTGGTTTCCCTAACTATCCATTAGTATTACACGGATCTTCTTCAGTTCCTAAAGAATTCGTTGCTAAATGTAATAAATATGGTGGTAACTTACCAGATGCACAAGGTGTTCCAGAAGATATGCTTAACTACGCTTCTAAACACGGTGTTGCAAAAATCAATATTGATACAGATTTAAGACTTGCAATGACTTCTACAATCAGAGAATTCTTCATTGAACACCCAGAAAAATTCGACCCAAGAGAATACATGGGACCAGGAAGAACTGCTGTTAAAGAAATGGTTATGCACAAAATGAGAGATGTATTAGGTACAGCAGGACACGCTCAAGACTAATTCTTGACTATCCAACAAAAGACTAATACTTTTCAATAAAAGTTCAAAAGACCCGTTTTTCAAAAGAAAGCGGGTTTTTTGTTGAGAAAATATTAATAATTAGTCTATCTATATGACAAATTCTAAAAACTTATTGCCTATAATAATAAAATGGACGAAAAAGAAATCGACAAAAAATACACCGAATATATTGAAAGTCTAATTGAACAAATGACACCAATGTTGCCGGAAGATGTAAACGCTCTTCAAAAGGATTACCTAATCAGCAACATTAGAAAATCTGCGACATTATTAGCTTCTTCAATGGAAGATGATGAAGAATTTTCTCGACTAGATTTTGACTCTCAGTGTTTTTATATTCAAGTAATGGCAGAATGGTCATTCCACAAAGAAATCGACCTTTTCCGTTCAGGAATTCCGGCAAAATATTGGAAAATCGTAATGCAAAAAATATGGTTTACAATGTGGGAAGTTATGTATGCTTGCGTAAAAAATGATGCTCCAAATGAAGTTATTTTGTCGTTGGTTGAAAGATTCGTTAATAGGACATACAGAGATTCTGTTGAGGAATTGAAAGAAAGCAACCTTATTGATGAAGAAACAGAAGAAAAAGCAAAAGAGCAATCAAATATTCAAAGAATGGCAAATGAAATTCGTGAAGAAAGAAAAATCAGCAAACGAGTTTCTAATATAATTAAATACTTAATTCTTTTTGTAATAATCAGTATAATCGTATTTTTCGTTATAATAAAATTCCAAACTTATGGTGTAATTGCAATTTTAACACTTCTTGTAATTTACAACATCGCCCCAATTAAAAAGAGTGAATAATAATATTTGTTAACATTTACTAAAGTTTTTATAAAAAGTATCCGATATATGACTTATACACATAAAAACTAAGGAGACTTTTCCAATGGTTGACGGAGTAAATAAAGGACCAACCGGCTTTTCCTCGCTAAAATTAAAAGGTACAAAAGGTAAACAAATTGACCTACAAAATTTAAAAGGACTTCAAAAAACAAAAAACAATGAAGCCCTATTTAAGATGTACGATAAAAATAATAATGGTGTAATTGATGAAGATGAAGTCGCTTCAATGCGTAACAATTTGCAATCAATTGCCGGAAATAAAACTATTTCTCAAAAAGAAATAAACAATTCTTGGGGAGATAGTGCTTTCAGTGCATTAAATGCTCTTGCCGACCAACAAAAAGCAATAAAAGACGGAAAAGGTTACACTGAAACAAACAATGGTGTCACAACCCATTATGGTTCAGTCAAAGGTTCTGAATACACAGAAACAATAAATGATGATGGTTCCAAAACTTATGAAAATAATAATATTAAAGAAACCATTTACCAAGATGGCTCAAGTCAAATACTAAACAAATCAAATGGAACAACAAAAGAAACAAATGCTGAGGGTTATAAAACATTTTATGATGTGCAAGGTAACAAAACGGCATTTGAATCTCCAGATGGTAAATCATTGGAAGAATTTTATCCTGGAACAAATCAAAGGTCTTCTATAAAAAATACGACAACAACAGAAGATGGCAAAGAAGTAAGTATAACAACAAAATATTCTGAAGACGGAAAGAAAACATCTTACACTGAAACTTCTGGGAATAACAGTATTACAAAGAATTATAACCAAGATGGAACAATTAAAAATGTCGTAGTATCTGATAGAATGACAGAAATAACATACGCATCTGAAGCAGACGAATTAGCAAACCGACCACAACAAGAAATTCTTAATAAGAATAATGATACTCTAAAACAAACAATTAACTATACTTATGATAGTAAAGGTAATGTAAAAGCAGAAACAAAAGATTCCGCAGGGCAGATTACAACAAAATATACAAATTCAAAAGGAGAAGAAATCAATTCAAAAGATTTTGATGCACCAACAACTTATACTGTAAAAACCGGAGATAGTATAACCCAAATTGCAACAGCAGCCCTAAAAGAACAGGGGATAGAAAATCCAACTGATGAACAATTAAAAAGTGCTAAACAACAGCTTATTGCGACAAATGATGACGGACAAAAAGTTGGAACTTATACCGGTCCAAATACTAAATACAAAAATAATAGATTTTTCTATCCTAATACAGAAATTACTATTCCTAAGTTTGAATTTAACAAAACCGAAAGTAAATCTGGTATAAAACAACCAAAAGAAGAAAAGACTATAGATATTAAAGAAACAACTGTGACAGCTACAAAAATTTCAAATGAAATGAAAGCCAAACGTCAAGAAGTTCAAACACAACTCGGAAAAGATTATGAAGTTGGCTATGCTGCAGATGGCAAATCATTAGAAGTAAGAGATTTAGATGGAAATATTATAGAAGATGTAACCCAAATAGCAAATAAACCAACAACCTCTGATGAAGATGACATAAATACAATGATGCAAAGTGATGCGAATAAAAATGGAAGTCTAGATAAAACAGAATATAAAAACTTTATCTTAAATTTCATCAACAGTTCAGGACAGATAGAAATTACTAAAGACAATGAACAAGTAATCAACCAATTAATAGATAATAGTTTCAATTCAATGGATACAATAAAGCAAGATGGTGCTTTGACTAGAGATGAACTTCGCCAAAATGCACCACAAATTTTAGAACAATTAATGGAACAAATTAACAAAACAACAACAGGCGAAAATACAACAAAAACTGATTTTATAGATGATTCACAAAAACGAAAAACCGATACCGACAATTATTTTGCCTAATTTGAAAACTATTTTTGATATGCTAAAATTGAGTAACATTAAAATAATGTTACTCAATTTGTATTAAAAAAGGAAAGGATTTAATAAAAAATGAAAAATGGTATCGAAAACGGTTACTATCACGAAATTACCCCAGGAGGATTCGGAATTGCAATAAAAGCAGGAAAAGTTTTATTTTCTGAACAATCACCGTTCCAAAAAGTTGAAGTTTTTGAAACAGAATCAGATTTGGGTAGAGTTTTGACTCTTGACGATTTAATGATGACAACTGAAGGTGATGAATATCATTATCACGAAATGATTGCACACATTCCTATGATGCAACACCCAAATCCAAAAACAGTTCTTGTTATTGGTGGCGGTGACGGAGGAACAATCAGAGAAGTTCTTAAACACAAAACTGTTGAAAAAGCTGTTCTATGCGAAATTGACGGAATGGTTATTGAAGCTTGTAAAAAATATCTTCCAACAATTGCTTGCGAACTTGACAACCCTAAAGTTGAAATCCTTGTACAAGATGCCATTGAATATATTAAAGATAAAAAAGATGAATTTGATATTATCCTAATCGATTCAACAGATCCAATGGGCCCAGGAGAAGGTTTATTCACAGATGAATTCTATACAAACGTTAAAAATTCTCTTAAGAAAGGTGGAATTATGGTTGCACAATCTGAATCACCTTTCGCTCAAAAAGAATCTGTACAAAAAATGTATAAACAATTAAAAAAGTATTCCCAATCGTTTCAACATACACATCAAATATTCCAACATACCCAGGAGGATATTGGGCTTGGGCTTTCTGCTCTGTAGATGTTAAACCTTTAGAATACTACAATGATGAACGTGCAAATGAAATTATTCCAACTTGTAAAATCTACAACAAAGATTACCACAACGCACGTTTCGATCTTCCAAATTATTTGAAAAATCTATTATAATTTTTAAGGGTATAAGTTTTTAGAAGAGGGCGGAGCTTTGCTCCGCCCTCTTTCTTAGTTATAAACATCTCTGCAAAAAATATTTTTTTCTGATTTAATAATAATATGGATTCAATAAATAGCACAATTAATCAAAATTTATCCCTACTTTCCAACTGGGTCGATTCAACACCTGTACCCCAAGTTATTGACACAATGACTTATGATATCTATGAGAGCAATAATCCATTTAGACAAAAATTTAGCCAAGGTATTGATAACAAAGTATTAAAATATACCGTTGCAACAACTACTGGAGTTGGAGCAGAAATTTTCTCAGCATTTACAAACCCATATTATTTGACGCATAAAGTTGTACAATTACCTACAATGTATCAAAACGTTGTAGATGTGTATAAAAAATATTCAACTTCGCAAAGCTAAATCTACCACCAACCGTGATATATCGGGCTATAATAATATGGGCGAGACATATAATAGAAATTTTGTCGTTCTAAATAATTTCTCATTCTTTGCTCATACAACAACTGCTGTTGCAACATATTGTTTCTCTGTTGTTCTTGTACAAGTTCTTCTTGCGCTTTTAATTGTTGTTGCTGGTAATATTGATTTTGTTTATTTTGAACGTAATTTGTAAAATCTTGATTTAATGAGTTGAATGCATTAGTGAGTTGTTGCCCCTTATATTTATTCAAATATAAATTTGCATTTCTAAAAAACTCATCTTGCTTTGCAGATAATTCTGCGATGGCAACATTTGACGGAATTTGTTTTTCATAATCAGCCCATTTCGGAAGTTTTACAAATTGAGTCAAGCCTACAACCCTTTGTTCAAGCTTCTTTTGTTCAATATCAGCAATAATATGATTTACAGATTTTAATTCACTATCACTTGTTGCCACACTTTTTGCCTTATATGCATAAGTCAATTTGTCATTATTATTTGAACAAGTTTGAGCAACTTTCAAAAGGTTATCAAAGTTATAATTTGTGCTTAATAAAGATTTTGCGTACTTATTCGCTTCAAGAGAATTACCCAAAGCATAATAAGCACCATAAGCCGTTTCTTTATTATGATAATCCATTGACGGTAACTTTTTTAAGTATGAAATCGAAGCATTATAATTCCCTGTATAATAGTAACAATCCGCAATTGCAGAAATTATATTCTCATCTTGTTTATATTCAAACTTTTTCAAATAATTTAATGCTTGAGAATACTGAGAATTGTACAAATACAAAACACCTAAATTATAATCAATTGAACTGCTATCAAGAATATTATTATATTTATTTAGGTTACTTATTTTTACAAGAACAGGCAAAGCTTTTTGATAATCGTTCTTTGAATGATAATAATCATAATACTGAATATATGCAGGATAGAAGTTTGGATATTTGTAGAAAACTTCATTCCAACGATTTTGGCTAATTAATTTTTGTACCTTTTTTACATATTTGTAATTGTCTTTTTCATAAGAAGACAAATTTTTTAACAAAGCTTTTTCTTCATCTCGGCTCAAATTATTGTAACTTACACTAATATTTTGAGAATCAACATTATAAAATCTAAAATAAGGGTCTTTAGAAACATTTTTGATTATTTGAACATTCGCATTAGACACTTGGGAAGCAGCAGTGAATGTTTCAGCCAATGTAACCTGAGTAGAACAAAATGCTAAAACTGTTAAACACACCAAAATCTTTTTCATTTCTACACCTCTTTTTTCATTATTTGCGAAAAATTTCTGAAATTTCAATATTATATTAATAAAACGAAAACAAAAATAAAAAGTTCAAAAAAATCTTCCCACATTATGCAGGAAGATTTTTAATATTTAATTCCATTTTAAATTTGAACTAAACTTCTTTGAATACTAAAGAAGCATTTTGTCCACCAAAACCAAATGAATTTGATAATGCAGCATGAAGTTCAGCTTTAACAGCTTTATATGGAACATAATTCAAATCTGCAACTTCTTCATCTTGGTTATCCAAGTTGATTGTTGGAGGAACAATATTTTCATTGATTGCTTTAACACAAGCAATTGCTTCTGCAGCACCGGTTGCACCTAACATGTGACCGTGCATACTCTTAGTAGAAGTTACGTACAAATCTGGGTTAACTTTTCTATCACCAAATACTTTTGCAACAGCGTGAGATTCAGCTTTGTCACCCAAACCAGTACTTGTACCGTGAGTATTGATGTATTGAACTTCTGATGGTTTCATACCTGCATCTTGCAACGCAAATTCCATAGAGTGGATAGCACCAGAACCATCTGGAGCAGGAGCTACGATATCATAAGCATCAGCTGTTTGGCCATAGCCTGCAACTTCAGCATAAATATGAGCACCACGTTTTTTAGCGTGTTCGTATTCTTCCAAAATCAAAACACCTGCACCCTCTGACATAACAAAACCATCTCTGTCTTTGTCATAAGGTCTTGAAGCTCTTTGAGGCTCATCGTTACGTTTTGAAAGTGTTCTTGCTGCTGAGAAAGCACCTACACCAACATCACAAATAGTAGCTTCAGCACCACCAGCAACCATTACATCAGCATCACCATATTGAATAGCTCTGAAAGCATCACCAATAGAGTGTGAACCAGTTGCACAAGCTGAAACAACAACTTTGTTTATACCTTTAAATCCATATTTCATAGAAATTCTGCCTGATGGCATGTTAACAATCATCATAGGAACCGTAAATGGTGAACATTTGTTTGGTCCTTTTTGGATAATTCTCATGTGATTTTCTTCGAAAGTTCTGAAACCACCGGCAGCAGAACTAACAATAACACCAACTCTATATGGATCTTCTTTTTCGATATCTAATTTTGAATCTTTAACAGCTTCATCAGCCGCAACCATAGCGAACTGAATAAATCTGTCCATTTTTTTCGCTTCTTTAGCGTCCATGTATTCTTCAGGGTGGAAATCTTTAACTTCACCGGAAATTTTTACAACGTGCTTGTCGATATCAATTGATTCTGAAGTTGAAATACCGCTTTTACCGGCTTTCAAACTTTCCCAGAATTTATCAACACCAACACCAAACGGTGTTACTGCTCCCAAACCTGTAATTACTACTCTTCTTTTATCCATTTAAGAATCCCCTTTAATAATAAATAATGCGAGAATGAAATAAGTATATCTCACTCTCGCAAATATAAAAATCCAGTTTTAAAAAATTCTAAAAAAATTCAATTAGTGAGATAATTTGCCGTCAATGTAGTTAACTGCATCTTGAACTGTTTGAATTTTTTCTGCGTCTTCATCAGGAATTTCGCATTTGAATTCTTCTTCCAAAGCCATAACTAATTCAACTGTGTCTAATGAATCAGCACCTAAATCATCTGTGAAACGAGCTTCAGGTGTAACTAATTTTTCGTCAACACTTAATTGATCTACTACAACTTTTTTTACTGTGTCTAATGTACTCATCTTCTTTTTCCTCTTTATTATTCGTGTATTACTAAATACGTTTCTTGCATTATTATAAACTGTTAAATATTTTTTTGCAAGGAATTTACAAAACCTACCCCCTTTTGTTAAAAAACTTTACTTTTATTGCGAGTGGAAAAGGGAACAAAGATTGTTACCAAGGATAATCTTTTTTAATTTCCCAACCATCTAGCATAATTACAGCCGCACAAGCATCACCTGGAGTCCAATACCCAGAACCACTTGCTTTAGGGTTGCAACCACCCCAACCCGTGCCTAACAAAGTTTTTCTATCATTTGTACTTATACCATAAGAGCCTAAAGGTTTAAGCCCATAAGGTTTGAAGGTTGGATTACTGTCTGCCGTAGTTAAAATAAATGTAAAAACATCTTTGCCTACATAACCATAAGCCCGTTTTGTCCATGCTAATTTTTTACCGGAAGTTTTTCGTATATAAACTCTTACCCTCGTAACATTTTCATACCCCCCACCATATCTAAAAAATCCATAACCAATAGGACTTCCGAGTTTTGATACGGCATATTGACCAACCTGTGTATTAACAGAACCTGGTTTTGCAAATTTTAGAGAAAACGGCAAGGGCAAACCAAGACACTCTTCATTAGAGCTACATGTCTTAGCACCAGAGACTTTAACATACGGTTCAAAATAAGTTTGAACCCACAAAGGGAGTTCGTTCGCTTTATAATAATCCCAACCACTAGGTTCACCATAATCTGCAATAGCCATTTTCAAAATTTGGTTTAACTCTGTATAAGCC
>JBNMKP010000058.1:0-8567 GCA_050874405.1 bacterium | reverse complement strand
AATCTTAATCAAAAAAGCAAATGCAACTAATTTCAATTCAAAAATAACTTTAGGTTCAGACAATATTTTGAATGTCGAAAACTTTGGATTTAACCTTGCCAACGGAACTGTAAACGGCAAAATCGATTACAACTTGAATACACTATCCGGTAATGGCGAAATGTCTATAGATAATGCAGATGCTCAAATTATCGGTGAAAATTTCTTTGACATGCCAGGGCAAATGTACGGCCGAGTAACAGGCGATATGAGAGTTTCTTGTACCGGTTTGTCAAGTGTTGATTGCGTAAACACTCTATCCGGAGATGGGAATTTCAAAGTTGCAGATGGTCGTATGCCAAAACTTGGTTCTCTTGAATATCTTTTAAAAGCAGGAAACCTAATCACAGGCGGCATTACAGGATTATCAATTAACGGAATTATTGATTTAATTACTCCGTTAAAAACAGGAAACTTCGAAAGTATAAGTGGTGATGTAAGAGTTAAAGACGGTATTGCTGACGAAATAAATGTATATTCAAAAGGAAAAGATTTGAACCTTTATTTGACAGGAAGCTACAATATTTCAACACTAGTTGCAGATATGGAAGTTTATGGAAGTTTATCTAAAAACTTCTCAACCTTGCTTGGCAGAATTGGTAATGCATCATTGAACCGTTTATTCAACGCAATCCCAGGGATTAATATAAATGAAGTTAACCCACAATCAACAAGCAATATCAATAAAATTCCAAACTTTGATAAAAATAATGTATTGCGTGTATTCAAAGCTGATATTTTTGGTGATATCAATGGTAGTAATTACGTTAAAAGTTTCCGTTGGATTAAAAATTAGTTAAAAAACACTTACTATTTTAGAACTTCAATTACATCGTAATCGGTCAAATATGGCAAATGAGCTTCAGTAATCAATTCCCCAGGGAGCAAAATTGAAATCCCCGGAGGACATTCTGCAACTACTTCTCCAGACAATCTACCTACGGCTTGTTCTTTTGAAATAATTTCTTTTTCAGAAAAATATGCATCTCTCAAATTCTTTTTGATAATCGGAGTAAGCATAGGCATGTGTTTTTTATTTTCAAGATAATAAATATCTTTGTAGTCGTGAGTATCAATTTTCTTTAAGCATTCAACCAAATATTCAAAATCTGAACGTTTGTTACCAATGTTACTCAAAATCAAAATACCGGCATCTGATGCACTTTCAACTTCAATACCAAAATCGATTTCCAAAATTGATTCTAATCTTTTGCCTGACAATCCGTCAGCTTTAATAAACACTTTAGTAACATCTGTTTTGTAACCGAAATCAGACTTTAATTGATGTATGGTATCCATTTTATCAATTTCAGAACGCAAATATTTTGCATTTGAAATAGCTTTTGCAAGTTGTCTTTGACCTCTTTTGCTTTGAAGATTTGCTCTTGCAGCATCTAAACTTGCAAGTAACATCAATGATGGACTTGTTGTATGTAAAAGCATCAAAGAACGTTCAACATCTTCAGCATTAATTTTTGAATTTTCACTAATATGAAGCATTGAAGATTGGCTCATACTTCCGCCGGTTTTGTGCAAAGAATGAACAACAATATCAGCTCCTAATTTCAAAGAAGTTTCCGGCAATTTGTCATTAAAATTCCACAAACAACCGTGAGCTTCATCAACAATCAATGGGACATTATACTTTTTACAAATCTCAGAAATTGCTCTAACATCAGATACAACACCTTCATAAGTAGGGTTTGTAATCCAAACAGCGGATACATCATCGTGTTTTTGTAACAATCCTTCTACAGATTTTGCATCAATATTTCCCCACAATCCCCAGTCACTGAATTTTTCCGGAATAATCCACAATGGCTCTGCACCGGAGATAATTAAGCCTGTCAAAATTGAGCGATGGCAATTTCTGTTTACTATAACTTTTTGCCCTTTCTTAGTTAAACCCATTGCGATAGCAAGGTTTCCTATAGTTGAGCCATTTAATAAAAAGAAAGTCTTTTTAGACCCAAATGCTTTTGCAGCAAGTTCTTCCGCTTCTTTAATCGGCCCTGTAGCCGGAGTTAAAGTTCCCAAATTATCAAACTCATCTGTGGTATCAACCATTAGAGCTTTTCTTCCGACAAGTTTTCTGAAATCCGGAAGAGTACCCAATCCTTTTGTATGCCCCGGAATATGGAATTGATATGTCGGGTTCTCATAAGCTGTTTTCAATGCTTCTACAATTGGGGCTTTTATATCTGTCTGTTTATTATTTTTAATTTTATTCGGCATAAAAAAAATATACAATAAAAATATTATGAAATCTACAAAAAACATGTTATAATGAGCAAAGAATGAAAAATATCTTAAAACTGTTAATTATTTCAGCTTTATTGATAATCCCCCAAACTGCACAAGCAACCCCTCCAGAATATGAAGCTGAAGAACTCCTGACAACCAAACAAGAAAATGAAATCGTTTTAGAATCAAACGATGAACTTTTTGATGCGAATAGTCAAACCCAAGAAGTTAAACAAATTGAAGAAAATGAAAATAATAAAGATGACGATGATTCTGTTTTAGACAATGAAGAGTTAGATTTTGCAATCTTTAGACAGTTAGATAAAAATAACGATAATATTATTGATGAAGATACCTTGATTGGAAAAATTATCCATTCAAAAATCACAAGAACAGATATTCAATCCTTCCTTTTGAAAGATGAATTAACCTACCAATACGAAAAAGGCCCTCTTCATAAAATTCAAGTATATGGCGGATATAGAGGAAGTGTCAACGGAATATTTAATCCTCAATATGCAACAAAATATGACAATTTAACAACAAATATTGGCGCTTATGGTGTTTTCAAAAACAAAGATTACAAATTCAAATTAGCATTCAAACCAATTCCACAAGAAGGTCTGAACGTTATTGACGGGTTTGTTGCAGATGCATATATAACAAATACAAAACTCCCGCATCACCAAATCATTGCAGGCTATTCAAGAGTTCAAACAGGAGTTGAAGGAGGAACATCTTCATTCATTATTCCATTTGTTGCTCGTTCTCAAATTGCAAGAAATTTTGGTAATGCTCGTTCAATGTCAGTAAAAGTTTTAGGGAATTACGAATATGTCGATTATAATATCGCATTCGGATCTTCCGGACGATTTGTCACAAGTGGTTTCCCAGGGGCAGAATTCACAGGGTGGTTAAATATCAAACCTTTTGGAAGCCAAGATAAAAAACTCGGGAAACTTACAATCGGGGGCGGTTTCAATGGCGGACATAACGGAATTGATTATGGTGTCGGGAGTATTTATGTAGGTTACAAACACAAAAAATTATGGACAAATTTTGAAGCTGCAATTGCAGATGGATACAGCGGTTCAAATGGAATAAGCGCAAACAAAGCCGCAGGTTTTGCAGCTACTGCAGGGTGGAAATTCACCCCACATTTTCAACTTATTGGAAGAATTGACCAATTTGACCCAAATAGAGATAAATCCAACGACCACCAAAGAGAATATACTATTGGTTTGAACTGGTTTATCAAAGGTCAGGCATTGAAAATTGTTCTAAACTACGTATTTTGTCAAAATCAAAGTAAAGATGATAGCCATAAAATTATTCTCGCCACACAAGTATTGTTATAAGTTTAATTTTATTTACTAACTTGCCAAATAAAATACTCATTTTACAATATTGTTATGGGGAATATATTACTGATATCAGAAAATGATTTTATCATAAAGAAGTATAGGGCATTGTTTGACAACAGGTTCTACAAGTTCAATTCGTGTTGCACTGCAACATCTGTATTTGATTTGCTGGAAATTGAACCTCCTGATATCATTGTAATTGATGATAAAATCCAAATTCTTAACCCATTACTAACAATCAAAAAAATCAAATCAAAACTTGAAAATTCTCAAATTCTTCTTTTGACCGACGGAATTGAAGTAAATGACGAGATTTCTAAAATTGTCAGCGGATTTATGATGGATAGTTTCTCTGATAATTTGATTGTTTCAACAATAAATACCCACCTGAAAACCAAAGAAAATTTAGACAAATTATCTGTTAAAAACAAAGACTTGGCAGATAGTTTATACAAATTGAATGTCCTATATAATACAAGTTCTCAATTTGCAGGAACTCTTGATACGAAAGAACTCCTTAGTTATATGATTGAGGGGCTTGATAAATCTTTAAGTTTTGATTTAACTTGTACAATTTCTTTTGGTTTTGAACATGAACCGGTGTTGTTGATTGATTCTTTGTACGATATATCCGAAGAATTGATGAGCGCATTGAAACTCCGTGCAATCCTAAACTACAAATCCCTTTTTGAAAATAGAAATGTTCCTTTTGATATTGATGATAAAAATTTAAAAATCATCAAAAACATTAAAAACCCAAATAACAAATTTACTTTTACAATCTTTCAATATGACAATATGTTTGCACCGATTGATTTAGGCGATAATTTCTTTGGTTGCATCGAAATTTTTAAAGAAAAACCTTTCACAACAGATGATGCAGCGTATTTTCAAACAATTGTTCAACAAGTTTCTCTACCTTTAAAAAGTGCGGGCTTATATAAAGAAATTATTGAAAAAAACCAAGAATTAGAAAAACTTGAACGAGTAAAATCTGAATTTATTTCAATCGTTTCACACGAATTGAGAACACCATTGACACCGATAAAAAATGCCTTGGCAATCCTTGCAAGCGGTCGTTGTGGAATGTTAGGCGAAAACGCAGTCAAATTCATTGATATGGCAAAAAGAAATGTTGAAAATTTAACAAGTATAATCAACGATATTCTTGATATCAACAAAATTGAAGCAGGGAAAATGGATTTCAACTACAAAACTATGAATATCCATTCTGTAATTGAAAACGTTAAAAACAATTTTGATTGCGTTGCAAAAGAACACGAAATTATATTTAAAGCCGAAGAACAAGACAATTTGCCGGATATTTATGCCGATTCTCAACGTCTTGGTCAAGTATTAACAAACCTTGTTTCTAACGCAATTAAATTTACCCCAAAGGGTAAAAATATTACAATCAAATCAGAATTAAAAAATGCTGACGAAATCACCACAAACCCTTATTTTGAAAACGAAATCAAACAATTGAACGGAAATTATATTGTTGTGAGTGTAATTGATGAGGGTATCGGTATTAAAAAAGAAAATTTATTAAAAGCATTTGACAAATTTACACAGATAGAAAACAGTTTATCCCGAAAGGTTGGCGGAACAGGTCTGGGACTGCCGATTGCAAGACAACTGGTTAAAGCTCACAGAGGAGCAATTTGGTGCGACAGTGCTGAAGAAAAGGGGTCAAGTTTTCATTTTGCACTACCTGTAAGTGCTGAAAACATTGAGGGAAAAACAATTCAAAAAGAATTACTTTAAAAATTAAAAGGATTATGATGAATAGTAAAAGAAGAATAAGCATATTAGGATCGACAGGCTCAATAGGAACTCAAGCACTTGAAGTTATTGAAAAGTTGCAAGATAATTTTGAGATTATTGCACTTTCTGCAGGTGGAAATGTTGAACTTTTAAAACAGCAAGCACTTAAATTCAAACCAAAATATGTTTGTATAGGCAAAAAAACAGGGGAAAAAGTCGAGATTCCAAATACAAAAGTTCTTTATGGAGAAGACGGTTTAGAAGAAATTTGTTCAAACAAAGAAAACGATATAATTTTAGTTTCCGTATCCGGCAAAATAGGTTTAAAACCAACTCTAAAAGCGATAGAAAACGGTATTGATATTGCACTTGCAAACAAAGAAACTCTTGTTATGGCAGGAGATATTGTAATGCAAAAAGCAAGAGAAAATGGAGTCAAAATCGTTCCTGTAGATAGTGAACATTGCGCAATTCACCAGTGCATAAAAGATATTTCACAAGTTGACAAACTTATCATAACTGCAAGTGGCGGACCATTTTTACACAAGACAATAGAAGATATGAAAAATGCAACAGTAGCGCAAGCTCTAGCACACCCGAGATGGAATATGGGGAGAAAAATCACTGTCGATTCTGCAACATTGATGAACAAAGGCTTAGAAATCATTGAAGCACATCATTTGTTCAATATGCCTTATGAAAAAATTGATGTTGTTGTTCACCCTCAAAGTATTGTCCACTCTGCAATTGAGTACGTCGATGGAAGTGTTATAGCTCAACTTGGACTTCCCAGTATGCATATTCCAATCCAATATGCGATTACATATCCGGAACGTTACGCAGGGATTAAATCAAGAAGTTTCAGTTTTTCTGAAATCGCTCATCTTGACTTTGAAAAACCGGATTTTGAAAAATTCCCAAGTGTAAAACTTGCATATCATGCCGGTAAACTCGGAGGAAGTGCAACAGTATGTCTTAATGCCGCAAATGAAGAAGCTGTTTTTGCATTCCTACAAGATAAAATCCGACTTTATGATATCTACAAAATTGTTGAAAAAATGATGAAAAGCCATAAGCTTGTAGAAACACCATCAATTGATGAAATTTTTGAAATTGATAAAGAAATCAGATTAAAAACCAGAGAAATTTTATAAAAAAATTAGGCATGCCTCAAAATTAATTTTTCAAAAAAGATGCAAAAAATTTGCATCTTTTTTAATTTCGTCCGCTTATAGCAAAGATTTCACCAGTTGTCTATCCGTATTTTTACGTACGTAAAAATACGGACTTTATTTTTTTTGAAAATCCGTTATACTTAAAAAGTAATCGGTTAAGGTTCAAGCCCGGGGAAAACAAAAATCCCTAAAAGATTATTTATCTTTTTTGATGGTAAAGCTGTTTGCCGACATTCTCACAGGAGTGTATTATGGGATATATTCATTGCTGTGGAGGACTTCGTAAGACGAGAAGTTTTGTGTTGTCCCCTACGGATAATTTTGTTGTGTGTGAATTGGATTTACTTGCAAAATGTCCTATATGTAATCATTTTGTTATTCAATTGACACGCCTTGATAAAAATAACAATTTATCAAGCTTGAGATTTTCAAATAGAAAGGCGATTGATTTTTGGAAAAGAATACAATCAAAAATTCTCTACGAACGAAAAGAATTCGACTATTCAAAACGTCGTGGCGGAACATTCTATTTGAACTATAACGAATTTGGTGTTAAGAAGAGGTGCTATTCAAACTTTTCAAATCTTAAAATCGGTTTAATTAAAACTACCTATTAACTTTTTAGTTCTTCGATAATTTATTCTTATGCAATTATTTAAGAGGGGATATTATTTCTATTTCTCTACCTACCCTCCTCTTTCCCCTCTTATTTTTTTTAGAAGTGGAAATATTATTAAAAAACAGAAGGATTAATTAAGGTAATATGAGGGTAATTAAATCAGGTACAAAAGGAAGTTTGATGAAGTTATCACCAAAAGAACATAATGTGCTAACTCTGATTGCTTGCGGATTTACAGATAAGGAAGTTGCTTTAAAACTGAACATTTCAATACGAACGGTGCAAACTCATATTGCATCAATACTATTGAAACTAAAAGCGAGAAACAGGGTTAATGCGGTTGTTGTTTACATGCACCTCAATCCTAAGTGGAAAATTGCAGAGAGGTATGTTGTGGTATGAAACGAATTATTTTACATTGGACTGCAGGAAGATACTATCCGACCCAGTTTGAAAAACAATACTATCATTTTTTGATAGACAAAGACGGGAGGATTTATAACGGAATTCACAAACCGGAAGATAATTTAAACTGTTCTGACGGGAATTATGCAGCCCACACAGGTGGCGGAAATACAGGTTCAATCGGTGTTGCGCTTTGTTCAATGTCAGGATTTAAATCTCGAGATAATGTTGGGAAATTTCCAATCACTCCCATACAATTTGAATCTTGTATGAAATTTTGCTCAGAACTTTGCAAAAAATATTCAATTGAAATTACTCCGCAAACCGTTATGACGCATTACGAATTTGGGCAAAACAACCCTAAAACAACGAGTTTTGGCAAAATTGATATAGTTTATCTTCCACCTTACCCTTGGGTTGCGAAAAAAGATGTCGGAAGTTTTATTCGCTCAAAAATTCGTTGGTACAGTGAAAGAATTTGAGGTTAGAAAAAAAATATGGATATAAATTATTTTGATTTGTCGGGAGGAATTTGCCAATCTTCGACAAAGACAGAACTTGGTTTGAGTTCAAAAATTCTTTATTGGACAGACTCAAAAAATGTTGAGCTATATAACAACAAAGGAATTGTAAAACAAAAAGGCAACACTTTATTACTTAATTTGCCTGACAAAGAGCCAATCATTGCAATGAATGAAATGGAATCTGACGGGCTGTACAAATTGATTATCGCAACAGAAAACGGAAAGATTTATGTATATTCTGAATCTTCAGGGAATTTAAAACTTTTAGACAAAACAATCTCTGGTAAAAAAGTTCAATTCGTAAATTTTTTAAGAGGTGTTATTGTTGCAACAGACTCTGATGAAATGTTCTATATAAAAGACAATTCCAACTTTGATATTGTTGATTGCAATCTTAAAAACAAAGCTGGAAACATTTTCTATCCTGATT
>JBNMKP010000057.1:0-8616 GCA_050874405.1 bacterium | reverse complement strand
CTATGATATTCTTCATTAGTCAAAATCATTGTTTGATAATTCGCATCAAAGAAGTTGCTCAAAATGAAAATTTTATCTTCATTGTTGAGTTTATTCTTTGGTGTGATTGTAAGTCTTGAGTGAATATCATGAGCATCATTTTCTGCATATTCAATGATTGAATCCAATAATACAGGGACAAAATTAAAATTTAATTTCAATTTTTCAAATTTTTTTGCCCACAAAGCCATATCAAGGTAATCTTTTACTGCGTGTAATCTTACCCACGGCATAATGTAGTCCCCGTTTGATGTTAGTTGATAAACGGGTTGGTGCATGTGCCAATAAAAGGCTATTGATAATTTTTTTGTTTGACTCATCATATAATCTTAATCTTATTGTATCATTGAAAAGCTTTATTAACAAGTTGTAAATGGCGGTTTATTTTAAGTTTTTGTAAAGATTAACGTTCATATTTGCATGTTTTTGCTATACTATTAGTAGAATTTGGTTGGATTTACCCCAGAGAGGGAACTTGACCTTTTAATCAGCTGAAAGGATAGAATAAAAAATGAAGAAATTTATTACTTTTTTGATGTTACTATTATGCAGCGTGCAGAGTGCAAATGCGATGAACTTTGATGCATTTATGGACAAACATATTGCCCCTGTTTCGAATGCTGTAGCGAATATAATTTTCTATCCTATAAAAATTTGCGGTGCTGAAATTCCGATAATTATTTTCTGGATTTTGGTTGCAGGTTTGTTCTTTACTATTTATTTGAAAGGTATTCCTGTTTGGGGCTTTATGCATTCAATTCACAGTATTGTTAAACCAAGCAAAGAACAAGGTGCTAATGATGACGGTAGTGGTGAGGTTTCTTCATTCCAAGCTCTTATGACTGCTTTATCAGGAACAATTGGTATGGGAAGTATTGCAGGTGTTGCAATTGCTATTTCTATGGGTGGTCCTGGAGCAGCATTTTGGGTTATTGTTGGTTCAATTTTAGGAATGTCTTTAAAATTTGTAGAAGCTGCTTTGGCTGTAAAATATAGAAGATTTAACCTTGACGGAACAATTTCCGGTGGTCCTATGCACTATATGGCTCACGGTTTAACTCGTAAAAAGTTAAGATGGTTAGGTCAACCTTTGGCTGTAATCTTCGCTGCTCTTTGTATTTGCGGAGGTATTACGGGTGGTAATATGATTCAAATCAACCAAGCGGCTCATCAGTTTATCAATGTTACAGGTGGAGAACACAGTGTATTAGCTCATTTCCATTGGGTAATTGGTTTACTTATGGCGGTTGTCGTTGGTATGATTGTAATCGGTGGTATCAAAGGTATTGTTAAGGTTACTGAAAAAATCGTTCCATTGAAAATTTTTGTTTATTTGATTTCTGCAATGGCAGTAATTTTGTTTAATATCAAAGCATTGCCTCATGCTTGTGTAATCATTGTAAAAGAAGCTTTTCACCCAGAATCAATTTATGGTGGTGTATTTGTTGCGATGATTATGGGCTTGCGTCGTTCTGTTCAAACAAACGAAGCAGGTACTGGTTCAGCACCGATTGCTTATGCGACAGTAAAAACTCATGAACCGATTTCTCAAGGTTTTGTTTCTTTGATGGAACCGTTTATGACTGGTTTTATGTGTACTTTAACAGCCGTAACTATTGTTATCACTGGTGTTTATAAGCAATTCGCAGGTTCAACTTCAGGTGTTGAAATGACTTCAAGTGCAATTCAGTCAGTAATTCCTTTCTTCCCTAAATTGTTAGCCGCAATTGTTCTATTATATGCTTTATCAACATTACTTGCTTGGGCATATTATGGTCAAAAATCTTGGAACTATTTGGTTGGTGAGGGTAAGAAAAGAACTTTGACTTTCCAATTTATATATTGTGCTTTCATTGTAATTGGTTCAGTTATGAACGTTACATCTGTTATTAACATTACTGATGCAATGATGATTGCGATGTCAGTTCCGAATATTATTGCTATGTATATTTTAGCTCCGGAAGTTAAAAAAGATTTGAAAGCTTATTGTCAAAAATACAAGGTTGGTAAATTAGTGAATAAAGGTTGGATTGCGGAAGCAGAAGCTCAACCTATTCCGGTACCGGTAGAAATAATAGAAGATGAAGAAAAAAGTATAGGTGAATCATCATGGCAGACCAAATAATAGTTACCGTTTCAGGCGTTGATAAAGTTGGGATTGTAGCAGAAGTTACATCTGTTCTTGCAAAAAATGAAGTTAATATTGAAGATATCAAACAAACTTTGATGCAAGGTCACTTTGTAATGTTTATGCTTTGCGACATTGAAAAATCAACTTATACATTTAAAGAAATCAAAGAAGCTCTTATTACCTGTGGTAAAAATATGGGTATGGAAGTCTGGGTTCAGAAAAAAGAGATTTTTGATAACATGCATAAAATTTAGTTTTTTTATGTGAAAAATTTGCTAATAATGTTGAACAAATTACTATTTAATGATAGAATATTACTCGATTATAGAGAGTAACTATGCAGAGAAATTTTTTAACACAGTTTTTGGAAAAGGTATCAAAATTCCCATCTTGGGTAAAAGAGATTATTTACGTAAGATTATCACAGGAAATTGATAAAGATAGTGACTTGGGTTATGTTTTTGCGACATATAAACCTGTTTTGACTTATAAAGGTAAATGTGAACTCGATTATAAAGAGGCACATTTTGATGCAAATATTTATAATATTTTAGATTATTGCGACAAGGATTCAAGCATATCAGAGATTGCGTTAAATACCTATATGTCAATGGAAGAAATTGCTAATTATTTCCTATTCTGTGTAGATGAGGGGTATTTGCAAATTCCTGATAACTCTCAAATTTTGAATATTGCAGGATTTCTTGCCGGTAAATTTAGAACAGGAGAATATTTTGTTCAAGGTGGAATTATCACACAAGATGATTTAGACAAAGCTGTTGAAGCTAACCAAAAGGGTGATAAAAAGTTCGGTCAATCTTTGATTGATTTAGGTTTGATTACCCAAAAACAATTAGATATAATCCTTTCAATCAAGGAAGAAGCTAAGAAGAGATTTATCTTAGACCATAACGAAATTCCTAAAATCAAACAAGAATATGCAAAATCTGTTGATGAATTAAAAAAACAGATAGAGGATTTGCAAGAAGAGAATAAGCAATTAAAGACAAAGTTAAATCAATTATTATTAATGGTGAAAAAGAATGATGACGAATATTAATACTGAACCTGCTAAGGTTGTTACTTTTGTTAGAGATGGGCTAATTGAACAAGAACATTTCGGCTATGTTGTTAGGGCAAATAAGACCAGAGTTATTGAAAAGATTGGAGAGGATAAAAATTATCCGTTCTTTTTAAGATCTTGTGCAAAGCCTCTTCAAGCTGCTTTGATGATTGATTATGAACTTGATAAAAAGTTCAATTTAACAGAAGAAGAAATTGCAATTTGTGCAGCATCTCATGCTGGAGAAGAACAACATGTTAAATTGATAAAAAGTATTTTAGATAAATTTGAAATTTCACCTGACAAATTGAAATGTGGTGACCATGAACCAATTTCAAAAACTGCTCAAGATGAATTGCTTTTGCATAGAGAAAAGCCTACAGCACTTCATAACAATTGCTCCGGAAAGCACGCAATGATGCTTGGTTTGTGCAAATTGAATGATTGGGATATGGATAATTATGATAATATCAATCACCCATTGCAACAAGCTATAAAGAAAAGAATTTATGAGTTGTGCGAAGTTAAAACAGAATACCCGATTACAAAAGATGGTTGCGGTGTTCCAATTCATTCAATGCCATTAGCAAATATTGTTAAAGGATATTTGAATTTGTTCTGCAATCCTAAGTATGAAAGAT
The DNA here is from genome assembly GCA_050874405.1 of bacterium. Lineage (GTDB taxonomy): Bacteria > Cyanobacteriota > Vampirovibrionia > Gastranaerophilales > Gastranaerophilaceae > Zag111. The sequence continues at coordinate 4,742 of JBNMKP010000057.1, read as the reverse complement.
TGAAGAATGCATTTTTGAACCATGCTTATACAATCGGTGGTGAAAATCGTACAGATACAAAGATTATTGCAGAATCAAACGGTTTGATTGCAAAAGTCGGTGCTGGTGGTTTGTGTGTTGTTGTTAACACCGAATTAGAAGAGGGATTTATCGTAAAAATTTGTGATTCAAATATGCAGGCACGTGAAATTGTTACTATTGATTTAATCAATAATTTGCGTTGGGCTAAAATCAATGTATCACACGATATTACGACACTTCACGGTGATAAGGTCGGAGAGATAGTTACTTTGTTATAAGTTTTATATGGTTTCCCATATAACTTTTGACATCGTTGTTGTATCCGACAATCATGTTTTCAAAGTTGTGTCCGCTTTTTTTACATTCTTCTCTTAGTAGCTGAACTCCACGATTATAAAGTTGTTGAGCCGTATTTATGTTACTTTGCGGGATTTTACCTTTGTACATTTTGCAGGCAATTGAAATTTCTAAAATTCTGCGCTTATTTAATCCACTCATTTCAAGACCTGTGGTGGTTGATTTGTTGAATGAGAATTTGTTTATTGCGGCTTCATATTTGCCAACTTTTAGAGTATAAGTAAGTCCTGGAATTTTATTCAAAATATCCGTACCTTTATTGAAAGTTAAACTCAAAAGAGCTTCTTTCATTGGTTGTGGTAAACTTTTATATTTTGCAGGACCGATAATTCCCTCAATGTTTTCTTCAACTTTTAACAAGTCTTTTGCAAGTAGTGAACAAACTTGTGCATTAGATAATTTTTGCGGTTCACCTTTTTGGACAACGTGCCCGATACCGATTGTCAAAACTCCGGCATCATCTTTGTATGCAGTGTTGTGGAATTGATTTGGTTTTAGGTTTGCACTATCTTCTGTTTTTTTGAGTTTGGCAATAAAATCTGCAGAAACTCCCATAGATTTTGCAACGTCATTAAGGTTTCTGATATTTTTAACCGTTTTTGTTGGTGGAATTTTTAGAACTTGGCCTATTTTAAGATTTTTTGCTGTTTCTTTAGTTAGGCTGTTCGCATAAAGAATTGATTGCTCTTCAACTCCGAATTTTTTAGCAATTACAGAAATTGTATCGCCCTCTTTAAGTGCGTATTTAGGATTTTTTCTATAAGAAATATAATTATTTCTTGTGATTTGAGCATCAGAAATATCTCTCATCATTGATATTTCATGTGGGCTTTTTGCTTGCTTTGTTCCTTTGAATATAGGAGCTTTGCCATTTTTATTTGTCTTTGCAGGCTGTTCGGTTTTCCCTGTAAAGAATTCAGTTATGGCATTTATGAATTTTGTGAATATTCCGTCAGGCATGTGGTGACCTCTTTTGATTAGTGCGCTGATTTAAAATAGTTTTCGATACCCTCTAGTGTACCGTTTACAAATTGGTTTCTGTAGTCTGATGAAGTTAGATTTAAACTTCTAACTCCGCCAAGGTACTCTATTTCTAACAAGTTGGACGGAATTCCGTGGCTCTTAGTTAGGACATATAAACTGTGTGTCAATTTTTTCTGTTTAGTTTTTGGGTCAACTTCTTCATAAGGACGTTCTGCAGGTTTTGCACTAATCCATGATTGTTTATTCAGTGATCTGTTTATTGATGTTGCGAGTGCTGCATCTTTGGCATCTCTTTTATCATATAAAACCCCAGAACCTTTTGCTGTTCCGGAATCACTATGGAGTGAAATTAACATTGCATTGTTTTGTCCAAATTTTTTAGTATATTTTGCGGTTAAGTTTTGAACAAGTTGTCTGTTTGCCATATTGTTAACTTCTCCTGCAAAAGTTACAACTGTGTAGCCTTTTGCTTGTAGTTTTTTAGTCAAATCTCTAGAATATGGCTTTACGATTTGAAATTCTTCAATTGGGTAATATATGTTTGAGCCTTTTGGCTTTTCTTGGAATGAATATGCTCCACCATCAAATGCTGAACCTGTGAAACCTCCGTGACCTTCATTCAACAAAATTACTTTACCGTTAGATTTTCCGGTTGGTTTAAATTCTGTGACTTTCGGGGTGTTGTCAATTTTGCCGTTTTTATCAACATTTGGGAACGGTCTTGAAACTGTGGATACATTAACTTTTGCTTTTCGAATTTTTGCAATTTGTTGTTGTTTTTGGGCAGGAGTTAGTGTAGAATCATTGTTCACTGCTGCAATCATTTGCTCAATATAAGATTTAACAGTTACTCCTCTTGAATCCGTTCTTGATTTGTAAAATGCATCAGAGATTTCTTTTTGTGCTGCTTTTAATATAGATTTTCTTATTTGTCCGGATTTAGAAGTTCCTGCTTTGGCTTTAACTCTTTGCGGAGTTGCTGAGCCTCGAGAAACTTTGGCATTTCCTGATAATCCTGCAATCATAGAGTCAAGTTTTGTGGTATCAACCATTCCGATAAGTTTGTCAAATTGTTTGTTTAATTCTGCTTGGAATTCTTTTCGTTTTGATTCCGGAGCTTTCTTTGCAGTTGCTAATGCATTATATACGTGCATTACAGCTTTTTTACGAAGTTCTTTATCACTTCGAACTTCACTTGTTATTGTGTTTATCAAACTTTCGTGTTTTGTGTTTTTAGAGTTTTTGGGATAAGCTTTAATTACTGCTTCAGCATTTTTAGGGTTAATCTCTTTGATTAGTGCGTCAAAGTCAGGTTTGCCAACGGCACCCCAATGTTCTTCTGCTTTGGTATAAATATTTGTCGCAAGTTCATTTGGAGTGTACGAAGAACCCCATTTTGCAATCTTTTGCATATAACTTCCAACGGCAGCTCCTGCACTTGCACCTGCTGCGGCTGCACTTTTAGCAAGCTCGCCTGTTGCTTTTGGTTTTGGTCTAGGTTGAGAGATTTCCTTAGTTTGTTCTGTTTTAGCTTGTGTTGGTGCTTGGGTTTTAGCCGGAGTAGAAGTTTTATCTTTGGCTTCAACTTTAGATTGTTTTACGTAGAATTTTTCGCCTTTTGATGCGGTATATTCTCTATAGGGTTTAGGCAAATTATTTAACTTTCCAAACTCGTCAAATGTCATATTGTATTTGCGAATTAATGCCATAATCCCTTTGCCGTCCGGAACAACGTCGGTCGGAAACTTAATTACTTGTCCAACATTTACAGATTGCTTTTTCAAACCTGTCCATTGCATGAATTCTTCTGTCGACATAGAAAACTTTTTAGCGATACTTGATAATGTTTCACCAGGTTTAACGGTCAAGCTCTCTTGTCTTTCTTTGTTAATTTGTTTTTTATTACTTGCTGATAAATTTCCGCCTACAGCTTGAGTTGACATTATAATTCTCCAAATTTTTTACACACTTATATTCCTTATATCGGAAGTTTGATTGAAATCTTTAGTGAATATTAAAAAAGTTTACAAAATCGTAAAAGAAATTATTATTTAGCAAAAATAATTTTTAGCGGTTTTACTATTTTTATGGAGGCAAGTTTTATGCAGATTAATTCAGTTAATAATTTTAGTGTTAATTCAAATTACAATAATAACGTAGTTTTTAGTGGTCGAAGAAAACTTATTGATTTTGGTGAAAATCATATTTCTCCAAGAGCAATCAAAATTGTCAAAGAAATGTCTGATATGATTGAAACTGATTGGAAAATTATTAAAAGTTCAGACAATTTGATGGATTCTCCTCATTATTATGCCGGTAGCCGAAAAGGTGATTTAGCTGTAATTAAACCATTTTATCAACCATTGAAAAAACTTATTTCAATGGAAATTCAAGGTGAAAAATACATTGATAGAATAATGATTGATCGTGCAAAACCAAACAATTATACCTACGAACGAGCAGTAATTACTCCTCACGGAAGCGCTACTCTCCAATCTTTTGATTCAACTCGAGGAAGAAATTTTGATATCGAACATCGTGTAAGTAATTATATTGAAACTTATTTTTCAAAAGTTTGTCAAGCCGAAGAAGAAAAATTGACTAAACATAGTTTAGGTATTCCGAGAAAATACTAAATTAGTGAATTCACCAATTGTTAATTATGAAGAAATGTAAACTTGAATTTAAAATCGCTGAAACCCAGTTATAATGCGTTATATGATATGATATGATTGGTTGGGTCAACCCTGTGGCAATAATGATCTCTGTATATACTTTATGTATAAGTAAGATATAACAAATAGAAAGATGTGCTTAACTAAACACGAAAGGAGATTATTATGGGTGCTATTCAAGGTTTTAGACCAGATGCTAATGGAGATGGAAGAGTTTCTCAAAAAGAATTCAAAGCAATGAAAAAATTGGGATTAGATGTTAGTTATCTTGATAAAGATGGCGATGGTAAAGTAGATAAAGATGTAAAAGCTAAAGGTAATAGTCTTTTCTCTGGAGATGAAGAAAGAATTTATGATATAGCAAATACAGGAGATGGGAAAAAATCTATTACTTCTACTTCTATTATTACATATGAAAATGGGGATAAACTTGCAGCTCCTGCAGATGATATTGAAGTTTCAGCTAAGCAGTTATTTGGCTTTTATAAATCTACGGAAGAATAAATTATTATATTGCCCAAAACAAAACCCTCAAACAATTCGTTTGAGGGTTTTGTCAATTGATTAGATTTTTAATTAAACTAATTCTTTAACTTCAGCTGCAAATACTTTAGGATCTAATTTGATTCCAGGTCCCATTGTAGTTGATAGGTAAACTGATTTAACAAATGTACCTTTTGCAGAAGCTGGTTTAGCTTTGATGAT
>JBNMKP010000056.1:0-8718 GCA_050874405.1 bacterium | reverse complement strand
TTGGGTTTATCCGATATCCGTAACCATTATGGCTTTGATGATTATCACTGCTCAATGGCTTATGGAAAAAAATCATTTGAAACCGAAAAATGAATATATCCCTTGCAAATTTGACTACAAATACCAAATTATAAAGTGGTCAAAATTGCTTATTGTTTTTGCAATTTTAGTCCTAATTCCATTTGAAAATCATCAAATTTATTTTCTTGCACCACCTTTAATTGTGACCTTTGCAGAATTTGCAAACCCGAAAAGCCCAATGAGGAATAAGCCATTTCACATTATTGGTCTTATGACACTAGCTTCTGCTACTGGGTGTATGCTTAGAAAAGTTTTGAATTTGTATCTGCATTTGCCACTTACAATTTGTGCAGCTTTAGCTTGTTGTGTTTTATTTGTAACTTTTGACAAAGTCAAAACACTATTTCCTCCTGCCGGTGCAATTCTTTTAATCCCAATGATTTTGAAAACTCAATATTTAATAACACTACCATTTGAAGTTTGCATCGGAGCAACAGTTTTAATTTTTACCGCAAAATTGTTATTCCGAGATTAAAATCTTCGAACATAATAGTTTCTATCGTTTTTCAATTCTTCTTTTGCTTGAAATAGGTCACTATCAGTAAAATCTCTGGTCAAAATTTTAGCAGCTTTTTCACGAATTGTATATTCTTGAATATCCTTTGAACGTAGAATTATTTGTTTTAAATCATTAAATTGTACTTTATCCCAAAATTCATAAATAGTTTCTAAACACCAATATAACTTAAAGACCTCTTTATTAACTTTATATTTTCCATCTTGAAAATCAAACTGTTCAATCTTTTCTAAAAGAGAGTTTGTCAATTTTACAAGTTCTGAACAAAAAAGGTTACAAAAATCTTTGTTATTTTTAAGATTAGAAATCGCACTAATCACATTTCTACAGATATTTGCATTAATATCTATAATTGCATCTAAAAATATTTTATAATTTTCTTTAGTTTCAAAAAACGGCAACAATTCAGGATTAGACATAAACTCGTTCAACCTCAAAGAAACAGCTTCTCTAATTTTTCCATCTTGCCCTACCAAATCTGAAACTAAAATCTGGGCATCTTCAATTGAATTAATTGCTTCTAATTTCAATGCAGCAATTTGTTTTTGCACAATATTTCCGGATTTTAGGAATTCTAACAACTCGGAATGAGTATGATTTGTTTCATACAAATTCAAAGCTTGTTCAAAATTTTCATCTAAAGTTTCATAATAACAATTATTCAAATCTTAATCCTCAGTGTCTTGGTACAATTAATATAACATAAAGTACAATGATTTTTTAGCCTAAAATCGTTTAAATGTATGATATAACAGCTAATAATTAGACTATAATAGTGTATAGGAGATACATTATGGGTAATATTATATCACTTTTACAAGAAATTTTTATGCTAAAAGAAAACAATTCTACAAGAGTTGGACTATCTGATTTTAGAGATATTGCAACCCCTGTTGAAAAAGTTTCTAAAAAATCAACTAAAGCACCAAAAGAACTTAGACTATCTGAACTTATGAGAAAAGGTTCTGTTTAAGACTTCAAATCTTTCTTTTGATAAGCTTGATAAACTAAAGCAAGAGTAGTCAACGCATTTGATTGCACAATAGGATTTACATCATCACTTGTTTTCACTAGCGGTTTTATAAATTTAACAATATCAATATTGTTATCATCGACAAGATTTGCAATACATGTAATTGCAGAGTTTCGACAAACCCAATTTGTTGAATTTAACGCATCAATAATCCTGTCTTGCAAAAGTTTTCCGTATCTGCAAATTCCACAAATTGCATTCTTGCGGATTAAATCGTTTTCTTCTCCGATTTTGTCAAACAAGATTTCAAAAGTTTCTTCCGTTGGGAATTCTGATATCGCAAGGATTGCAGAAGCACAAACATTTGAATTTGTTGAAGATACTTTATCCTTTATCGCATTAAAAATAATATCAGAATATGCATCTTTTTTATTTTTAGTAGAAATCGGAATATTTTGAATTTCTTTCTTTCCGTCAGGCAAAATATACGAAAAACCTGCTCTTGATACAGCTTTTTTAGCTTCTTCCAAGTCTTTAAAAACCAAAGAATCAGAACCTAGCGGGTGAGGAATTTTTTGAACAACAGATTTGTTTTTATTTTTCAAAGGAATTGCATTTATTACATATACAATTTCGCCATTTTGTTCTTCTTGTTTAATTGCAAGATATTGCATTTTTATATTCCCTCATAAAAAATACTTTTGTCCATTTGTGCAAAGAATTCACGATAAACTTCCGGTGAATAAATTCTTATAACTCTGATTGGAGCAGATTTCACATAAGAAAAACCATCTGCATTTAACAAAAACTTCTCAACCAAAACAAAACGAACTTTAGTTTTATTTTTACCGAACTTTTCAACGTTAACATTTGAATCCACAACAACTGTTTTGTCACGCAATTCGTTTGTCAATTGCATTGTTGGAGCATACATACTGTAAGCCCCTGAACCATAAGAAAATACAGTATAAGCAGCAGCAAGTCCTAGCCACATTGAACAGCCAAAGACTCTCCCTTTTCTTGCAAATGGGTGCTTGAAAGTTTTTTGCGCTCTAATGTAGCCCAAATCCGGTTCGATTTCTTGAATAATAAAACCACTATCCTGCAAGGTATTTACTGCAGCTTTCATAACCTTTGTCGTATCAGAGGTGTCGAAAAATCGTGTTTGAATTTCTCTCATTTCTAGTTGAGATTTTTTGATTTTCTTTGCTTCAACACAAGAACAAGAGAATGACAAACACATTATTGCTAAAAATATTGTAAAAAATTTCTTCATCATATCTTTTGCTTTTGTAAGAATATAGCCTTATCTACTTTTGAGAAAAAGTCTTGATAATAATTTTCGTCATTAATATCATCAATAAATTGTGCATTACCATAAATATTCAAAAGTTTACGTTTGAAATTAATTCTAACACGCATACTTTTGCCGTATTCAGTAACATTTGCGGTTGTTTCAATAGTTGCGACTTTAACCCCATTCCAATTCAATCTTGTTTTTGAAAGTCCGAATTCTTTTGAAATATCAATATTCGGATCTGAGGTGTCAAAATCTTTAACACCATAAATAAATCCAAGAAGCGGATTTGCATTATAAACAATAAAACCCTCATCTTGCAAAACATTTAACATCGCTTTCATAACAAGAGCTTTGTCTGTAGAATCGTAAGTTCTTGTTTGGAATTGACGTTTTTCAAGTTGAGTCATCGGAGTTATTATATCTTGCGAACTTGTCTTCTTAGCACTGACAGGAAGAGCAAGGCACAATACAAATAGAGCTAATAATATCTTTTTCATCATTATTCAATCTCCTAGAATGTACTCATGTGATAAGAGAATGACTTAACATTATGATTATCATCAAATTTTATAACTACAGTAAGAGTTTTTTGAACAGATTGAACAGTTCCGCCATTTTTGTTGTAACCAACATTAGCTAATCCGCCGCCAAAACCACCGGAACCATAGCCTCCGCCAAGTCCACAAACACCAACTCCAAAACCTGAACTATTGTATGCAGTGATTGATGAAACTTTGTCATAAATCCAAGTTTCAAGCCCATCGGCATCTTGAGTTACAATATTTGGAGAACCTAAAGCAGTTGCAACATCAGCTTGAGATGTACCGACTTTGATATTTCTTTGAGCTGTTCCAAGAGTCATTTGTTGTTCTTGAATAGGTGTAACCATTTGAACTTGACATTTTTCTGGGTGTTTTCTACATTTTCTGCTCATTTTTGGATATTCGTTTATTGCAAATACTGGCGCTGCAATACTTAAAACTAATAGTGATGCTAAAAATTTTTTCATAAATTTTTCCTCTTTATTCCAACTACCTTAGATGAACACATTATAGCAAATTATTATTTAAATTTAAAGTAGCATTTTTAAAATTCTTCATTAAAGAATAAGTATGAAAAAATGGATTTTAATATTTGTATTTTGCCTTGTTATCTTGCCTGCAAATCCGCAAATTATTACCGGTGGAGTTGAATACACATCAGAAGTTGCGCAACAAGAAATGCTCAATACCACACCCAAAACCATCAATCAAAATCAAGTAAATTTGAATTTGCTTGATACAAATAGAGGTGAAAATTTTACTAATATATTAAAGGGAAATGTTGATTTAAAAGACAGGACACTTGCATCATTTTCTGACGGAACTTATGGAATAATTTATAAAAATGACCCGACTAATGTTTGGTATTATACCCATTCCGGCAATTTGATGCACGTTGAAACAAAAACATCTCTGACATACCCGTACAAAACATATAAATATACCCCAAGCGGAAAACTGGTAAATATGAGCTTACGGGTTTCTGATAAAGAGAGCTACATTTTTGATAAACAAGGAAACTTAATTGCGCATTGGCTAGGTCAAAATTGCTATAACCCGAAGGGAAGAATCATCATGACAAGAAAGATTAGGAATTAAAAGATATGTCATACTGATTGAGCAATTGCGACAAAAAAGGAAAATATGAACGACTCAATGGAACGAGTTATCAAGAAGTTGCCCCGAACCCATAATCATGTCATTACGAGGGAAACAAGCCGAGCAAAATTCAAAGTCGTCAGTACAGAGTGACGTAGTAATCTTGAACGATAAAAAAGCTGTTACCCACCCTAACCCAACCATACGGCACAACAGCTCATTCTACCCCCTCCGCCACGTAGGAGAAATGGGAAATAAAACCATAAAGAACTTATTCCCTTATTTCCTTAATGCCATATAGACAATCTTAGCAAAATGTAACGATTTAGCCCGAGTTGATTTCTTTGTGGTATAATTTTGATAAAGAAGTAGACTTGGAGGGAAGAGTATTGACTCAGCAAAATATTTTTGATGACGGAAAAATCGTTTCTGTCAATATTAGAGAAGAAATGAAACGTTCTTATATAGATTATGCGATGAGTGTAATCGTTGGACGTGCACTTCCTGATGTTCGTGATGGTTTAAAACCTGTACACAGACGTATTCTTTACGCAATGAACGAATTGGGAATGTATCCGGATAAACCGTTTAAGAAATGTGCACGTATCGTTGGTGAAGTTTTAGGTAAATATCACCCACACGGTGATAGTTCAGTTTACGAAGCGTTAGTTCGTATGGCACAAGACTTCTCTACAAGATATTTGATGGTTGATGGTCATGGTAACTTTGGTTCTGTCGATGGTGATGGAGCTGCTGCAATGCGTTATACAGAAGCTCGTATGCACAAAATTACACAATCAATGTTGGCAGATATCGATTGTGAAACTGTTGAATTTGAACCAAACTTCGATGGTTCATTACAAGAACCGTCAGTTCTTCCTGTAAGACTTCCAATGTTATTGTTGAACGGGGTTTCCGGTATCGCAGTTGGTATGGCAACAAATATTCCACCTCACAATTTGTGCGAAGTTGTTGATGGGACAATTGCTTTGATTGATAATCCAAAAATTACTATTCCTGAACTTATGGAATATATTAAAGGGCCTGACTTCCCGACAGCTGCAACAATTATCGGCTTGAACGATATTAAACAAGCTTATGAAACAGGTCGTGGTTCTATTAAGATGTCTGCAGTTGCTGGTTTTGAAGAAATCGCAGGTGGCGGTGGACGTCAAGCAAGAACCGCAATCGTTGTAACTGAAATTCCTTATCAAGTTAACAAAGCTCAATTGATTGAAAAAATTGCTGACTTGGTTAAAGACCAAAGAATCACAGGTATTTCTGATATTCGTGATGAATCCGACCGTGAAGGTATGAGAATCGTTATTGAATTGAAACGTGATGCAAAACCTGATGTTGTTAAAAATAATTTGTTCAAATACACTCAACTTGCTACAACTTTCGGGGTTAACATGGTTGCTCTTTGCGGTAAACAACCTCGTTTGATGAACTTGTACGAAGTATTGAACGAATTTGTTGAACACAGAATTGAAATCGTAACAAGAAGAACTATTTTCTTCTTGAAAAAAGCAAAAGTTAGAGCACATATTTTAGCAGGTTTGATTATTGCATTGGGTTCAATTGACGAAGTTATTGAACTTATCAAAAAATCAAAAACTACAGATGAAGCTCGTGACGGATTGATGAGCAGATTTGGTCTTGATGTCGACCAGTCAAATGCAATCTTAGAAATGCAATTAAGACGTTTGACAGGTTTGGAACAAGACAAAGTTAAAGCTGAATATGACGAATTGATTAAGAAAATTGCTGAATACGAATCAATTTTGGCAAGCCGTCAAAAGATTTTAGATATTATTAAAGCTGAACTTTTGGAAGATAAAGAAAAATATGGAGATGACAGAAAAACTCAAATTCTTCCGGAACAAGGCGAAGTAACTATTGAAGACTTAACTCCGAATACTCCAATGGCTGTATTTATTACTCACCAAGGATATTTGAAGAGAATTCCTCTAGATACATTTGAACGTCAAAACCGTGCAACTCGTGGCAAATCCGGTATTAAAACTAAGGAAGATGATGATATTCAACATTTCTTCACTGCAATGATGCATGACAAAGTGTTGTTCTTCTCTTCTAAGGGTACAGTTTACAGTTTGAATGTATATGACTTCCCAGAAGGTGGTCGTCAAGCTAAAGGATTACCTATTATTAATGTATTACCTATTGATCAAGATGAAAAAATTACAGCAGTTGTTCCTGTAAGTAATTTCTCACAAGATGCAAACTTGATTATGTTGACTAAGAAAGGTTATATCAAACGTATTGAACTTGATAACTTCTCTAATATCAGACGTAACGGTATTATTGCAATCGGTCTTGACGAGGGTGATAGCTTATGTTGGGTAAAACTTGCAACATCAAAAGATGAAATCATTATTGGTACATCTTGTGGTATGGCAATCAGATTCCCAATCCAAGATTTAAGACCTTTAGGCAGAAGCGCAAGAGGTGTTATCTCAATGAAATTGAGAACAGGCGATGAAATTGTTGGTTGTGACATTGTTCCACAAGATTATGATGCGGATTTGCTTGTCGTAACTTCTGACGGTTTTGGTAAACGTACTAAGTTATCAGAATTCAGAACTCAAAACAGAGGCGGAATCGGTTTGATTGCAACTAAATTCAAATCATCAGCTTCAAGACTTGTGGCTTTAACAATTGTAAGAGATTCTGACGATATTATGTTAGTTACTGCAAACGGTGTTGTTACAAGATTGAATGCAGGTTCAATCTCTCAACAAGGACGTCCTGCAACAGGTGTTAAAGCTCAAAACTTGTCAGACAATGATACAGTTTGTTCTGTTAACAAAATCATTAACCCAAATGAGAATGATGTAACAATCAAAACAACAACACAAGCTGAAACTCCGGCAGAAGATGTTCAACAAACAAGCTTGTTGGACGAAAATAAAGCTGAATAAATATAATAAACAAAAGAGGCGCCGTTGGATATTCTAACGGCGCCTCTTTTGTTAACAAATCCTTACTCCAGAAAGAAAACAAATGCAGACAAGTCTTCTGCCCTGCGTTGTAAAAGTTTAAACCTATCTCCGCTATATAAATTAGTATTCATTGAACCATATTGAAACTCTAATATTCTTTGTTCAAATAACAAATCGGCTTTTTTATACTCAATCCATTTATTTTGAGAATCATTCAATAAAAATATAATCTCTTTAGAAAGTTTTTGGTTTAATATTTTTACGTTTTTATTAATTTCTTTTTCATAATATATACTTTTTTGATTTACACAATCAGACATACCTGCTGTTGTATAATTCGCTTTTTGCATACATTCTTGAATTTCTTTATCTAAACTACTATACTTTGAAGTTAAAGAAATCTGTTGTTTAAGAGTATCAATCTCTGCATTTTTCTTATTCAAAATATCGAAAAAGATTACAGCAACAACAAATAATATAACTATAAAACATAGGATTAAGAGATAAAAAAACTTTTTCATAATTTTATATTTTCATTGACAATATTTAAGAACCATTGGCTATGATGTATTATACCATTTTTTACTCATTTCTGTCAAATAAGTCACTTAGGTATTTTTCTAAAAAATATTTACGACAAAAACACTTTGTGCTAAAATCATTTAGCATAGTTTATAAAAGGAGAGAATATAATGGCAGACGCAAAAATTTTAGCTACAATTGATAGAACTGATACTGAACAATTACAAATTTCTGTTAGCGAATACAAAGGCAGAAGTTATTTGAATATGAGAATATTTTACACAACTGATGATGGTGCAACTTGGTTACCAACTAAAAAAGGTGTAACTTTCACTCCTGACCAATTGGATATTTTGACAGAAGCAATTGAAGAAGCAAAACAAGAACTTATGTCAGCAGATGCAGAATAATTAATAATAAGAAAATTAATAGAAAAGAGGATTATCAAAGATGGAAGAGGGTATTCAAAATAAATTGTTTGATGTACCGGCACGTAAATTAACTCTAAAAAAACGTGAACCGTCTGATAATCCTCATTTTATTAGTCATAAATACGCTGTCTGTCTTGTGAATTTAAAAGCACTTGGAGTTAAAACTTTCAGCTATTTAATTCCAAGCGAAATGCAAGATAAAATAAAAATTGGTCAAGCTTTGCTTGTTCCTTTTGGCAGACAAGGACTGATAAATGCTTTTTGCGTTGGTTTTTCAGACTATTTACCTCC
>JBNMKP010000055.1:0-8757 GCA_050874405.1 bacterium | reverse complement strand
GGCTATTGAATATTTAAAAACGAATTCTCCGGATTTGATTATTTCCGACTTTTTAATGCCAGAGATGAACGGTTTGGAATTTTTGAGAGAAGCTAAGAAACTTTATCCAGAAACAAGTATGATTTTATTAACAGCTTATGCTGATAAGGAAAATGCAATCAAAACAATTAATGAAATCGGAGTTTACAAATATATCGAAAAACCTTGGGATAACGATGATTTGATTATGAATATCAGAAATGGTATTGAAAGAAGTCATTTGTTATCAGATTTGAGGAATAAAATTGAAGAATTAGAACATGCAAAAGCTCAATTGACAAAGTATTCGGAGAAATTAGAAGAAATTGTCGCTGAAAGAACAAAAGAGTTAACCGTTGCAAATAAAAAATTGTCAGGAATTATCAACTATTGCGCTGATGGAATTATTATAATTGATTCTCAAGGCAATATTGAACAAGTAAATCCTGCTTGTGAAAATATGGTTGGATTGAGCGCTGAAGCTTTGACTAAGATGAAAATTCAAGAAATTGCCTTCTCTGATAATCCTAAAATGAATAAAGCACCTAAATCTTCTGTAAAAAGTACAATTTTGGGTTTGTCTTGTGAAAATTCTGAATTTTTGTTGAGAGATTTGTATTTGAGAAATTCTATTAATGGTGAATCTGTACCTGTAGAAATCAATTTTGCTTCACTTGTTACAGATGATTCTGATGTAGAAAAATTCGTTGGTGTAATTCGTGATTTCAGCGCTCAAAAGGAGAATGAACGATTAAGAGATGACTTTATTGCAACTCTTACTCACGATTTGAGAACACCATTATCAGCTGCAATTCAGACACTTAAATTTTTCCTTGACGGTTCATTAGGTAAGTTGGAAGAAAAACAGAGAGTCCTCCTTTCTACAATGTTACAAAGTAATGAAGATTTATTAGGGTTAGTTAATGCATTGTTAGAAGTTTATAGATTTGATAGTGGAAAGTTGTCATTATGCAAGACGGTGTTTGGAATTCATGACTTGGTTACTCAATGTTATGAAGAACTTGAACCGCTTGCTAAAAAGAAAAATATTTCATTCAATCTTCATGATGAAGTTGATGAAAATCTCCTAATAGATGCTGATAGGGCTGAAATCAAACGTGTAATTATCAATTTGTGCGGAAATGCTATCAATTATACAAATAAAGACGGTACAATTGATATTTATGTAAAAGCGCAATGTGGTGATTTGATATTTTCAGTTGCTGATAACGGTAATGGAATACCAAAAGAAGATATTCCGAATTTGTTTATGAGATTTTCTCAAGGAACAAGTCGCAAACGTTCAACCGGTACCGGATTGGGGCTTTATTTGTCAAGACAAATTATTGAAGCTCATGGCGGTAAAATTTGGGTTGAAAGTAAAGTAAATAAAGGTAGTGAATTCTCATTTATATTGACAAATGTAGTTGCAAAATCAAGAGTTTAAGTTTATAAAAGGTAAGGTTTAAGATGTCGAAGAGTATTAAAGTAACAATAATTGAAGATCATGATATGACAAGAATGGGGCTTTCATTTGCATTGTCTAACAATGAATCAATTGAAGTTTTAGGAACTTCTGCTGATGGTTTGGAGGGTGTTAATCAAGCTCTTGAACTTAAACCTGACTTAGTTATTATGGATATTGGGCTTCCAACTATTGATGGTATTGAAGCTACTCGAAAAATCAAGAACGCTATGCCTGAAATTAAGGTATTGATGAATACTTCTCGTGATAATGAAGATGATATTCTTGATTCATTTGCCGCAGGTGCTGATGGTTACATCACAAAAGGAGCAACTTCTGAGCAAACAATTTCTGCAATCAAGGCTGTTAGCGAAGGAGTTGGTTGGTTGGACCCTGCAATTGCCAGAGTTGTATTATCAAATATTCGCAAAAATAATCAAACAGAGTCAGCTAAACATGGCGAAATTAATTATCAAAAAGGTAAAAATCTTTACGGTTTAACTGAAAGAGAAATGGAAGTTCTAGCTCTTCTTGTAGAGGGGTTAAAAAATCCGCAAATTTCTAAAAAATTAGTTATTACTATTGCAACAACTAAAACTCATGTACATAATATTTTGCAAAAATTATATGTAAAAACTCGTTCAAAAGCTGTTGCAACAGCTATGAAAGACGGTTTGGTTTAAGGTTAAAACTATGAAGAAGATTTTAATACTTGCAATATGCCTTTTGATGTGTGCAAAATCTTCTCTTGCTGCAAATATTCGAAATCCTTTTTCAAAAACTTTTGATACCCGTTCAAAAGAATTAAGGTATCAATATAACGTTTTAAAAGATGATGAGAAGAAACAGATGGAAGGAAAACTTTTAAATCGTACTCCGTCTGGTTATATGACCGTTCAAGAATATGAAAACTTGTCTGAATACAAAGACAAGTCTAATTTTGAATATGATGTTCCAAAGATTGAGCGTCCGTCAGATTTCAAATATGTTCCTCAACCTCTTTTTAAGATAGTTAAATATAATTCTCCTGCCGGCAATGCAGAATTGACTTTGGGCAAAAAACTTTTTGTTCAAAAAATGATTAACGCACAAGGAATTGTATCACCTGATTATTCAAAATTGGTGTATCCTGCGGTTTATTATTATCCTGATAGTGCCTCTGTTGCGTGTGATTTGTTTGTTATTCCGTTGTTGGGTGATGAGAATGTTTTGAATACAATTTTAAAAGCAAATGTTGCTAATCGAAATCCTGTTCCAATTTTGTCGACAAATAAATCTATAGATAATTTTGCGGCTTTTAGAACGCTAACTCCGGTTGATTTTTCAACAGATGGTACAAAATTGTTAGTTAAAGAGAAACTTGGTTCAAGTGAAGACGGAATTTGGGAAACAAAGCTTTATGTTTACGATTTTACAAACAAAGTAAGTTATGATTTGATTGAAATTCGAGATGCAATATCTTACTTTTGGAAAGAGTATATGGACGTAAATCTTGTTGATAAAAGATGGGATATTATTCCTTTGGGGTTTGATTTGAATAGCCCTAATAGAGTTGTTGTTCAAGCTTATGCTTATACAGGTTCTACTCCTGTGTATTTGGGCGCTTGGAGTGTTGATTATAAAGGTGAACAATCTAGGCTAATCTCTTTTAATAAAAGTCTTACTCCGCGTGTCAGCGAAAATGGATTAAAAGTTGTTCGTGATGGAGTTGAATCTTATCAAACAGTCGAAATTCAAGAAAAATTCTTAAAACAACAAGGAAAAGTTTTGGAAAAACAGAAAAAGGCTGAAGATAAAGAGGTCGTTAAAGGAATTAAAAACGAATATAAATATAATGTTAGAGTCCTTAATTCTGATTACAAAGATGAATATCGTGATTACAAAAAACTCCAAACTCTAAAAGGTTCAACAGAAGGACCTGAGCTTGAAGAAGCTTATAAGAAGTACTTAAAAGATCAATTAGCAAAAGATATTATAAAAACCGAAAAACAAATTAAGCAAAAACAAAAAGAAATTGATTCTGTAGATAAAAAATTGGACAAGTTGTACGATAAAACCGGAGAGTCTTCAAAGTCTACTGACAATCCGGAAGAATCTGTACAAAATCAATAATTATTATATTAAAAAAGACCTCTTAATGAGGTCTTTAAATTTATCTGTAGTTTGTAAATTGCAAAGGATAATCGTATTTATCTTCATTTTTTCTAAGCATTTGGATTACAGATTGCAAATCATCTTTATCTTTTCCAGAAACTCTTACTTGTTCCCCTTGAATTGATGCTTGAACTTTCAATTTTGTAGCCTTGATATCAGAAACAATTTTTTTCGCTAGTTCTTGAGTTAAACCTTTTTTAAGGTTGAAAACTTGACGAACATTTCCTCCTAATGCATTTTCTGGAGTTTGAGCATCAAGAATTTTTAGGCTTAAATTTCTTTTCACAAGTTTTGATTGCAAAATATCAACGATATTTTTTAGTTTCATTTCATCATTTGTTGTAATTGTCACAGATTTATCTGCATCTAAATCGACTTGTGAATTTGAATCTTTTAGGTCAAATCTTGTTGTTAATTCTCTTTTAACTTGGTCAATTGCGTTTACCAATTCTTGTTTATTGTATTCTGATACAATATCAAAACTGCATTCTTTTACCATAACATACTCTCCTTATATTTAAACTTATTTGAATATAACATAAAAAAGCAGGATTTTGAAATCCTGCTAAAATTCATTTGCTACACACTTTCATTTTATCTATTACAGGGAAATAATTATTTTTTAATCTTTTTTAAAAGGCTTTTAGCTGCACTCATAATTTTACCTTTGTTTTTGAATGCTAAAACACCGCCAATTGTTGCAATACCTCCACCAATCAATGCTTTTTTAGCTGTTGAAGATTTTGATTGTTTGTCAGAAGATGTTGCATCTTTTTTATCTGTGTTATCTTTGTCTTTATCGTTAGTTTTATCTGATTTGTCAAATGTATCCTTAGATACTTGGTCTTGTAATTTTACTCCTGCCATATCAGGAACATAAGGTTCTCCATCAAATCCGCTTGGAGTAATTGGAAGTGACTTATTTAAACAATTCAATCCGATATCATCATTAAGTGCCGGATTTGATAAATTATACATACTGCTTGTATCTACCATGTCAAACCTTTAAAAATAACCTTTTACCTACATATATATAAAGTAAAATTTTGATACATAATTTACTTTTTTTGAAAATTTTGGTTTAATATTCTTAACAATAAGAAAAGGGGAATGTTATGAAAAACATGTTTAAAAGATGGTATGATGCCGATGCTGTTGTGAGTAAAGCCATTCACGACTTGGAAAAAGCACCAGAAGAAATTCAGGTTAGATGTGCTGATTATATAATTGACTTGCTTAAAGATGTTGAATTGAAAGAGTTAAGTTTAGAAGACCAATACAATTATATATTGAAACGTTGGTATGATAAAAATATTAAAGTATCTCATGCAATTGAGTATTTGAGATTAGCTCCGGACGATGTAAGACGTGAAACAGCTCTAAAAGTTGTTAAGTATTTAAAAGAAATCTCTTAATATTTAGACTTTTCAATTATTGTATTGTTTAATATATATGGAGGGAGATTTGTGACAGACGAAATAAATCAAAATGTTATTAACTTATTTTCTAATCATAATAACAATCACATAACGCCTGAACTTCAAGATAAAATCAAGTATTATGCCGGATTTAATTATGTAAAGATTAAAAAAGATGCAAATGGAAATAAGTTTAATAAAGAACATTTGTTAAAGTATCGTGCAAAATGTCATTATATGGTTACCGTGATGCGTGAAATGGACGGTGAAGTCGTTTTGTATTCTTAAGATGTTCCAAATTCTGATTTA
The DNA here is from genome assembly GCA_050874405.1 of bacterium. GTDB lineage: Bacteria > Cyanobacteriota > Vampirovibrionia > Gastranaerophilales > Gastranaerophilaceae > Zag111. Next base: position 3,393 of record JBNMKP010000055.1, on the reverse strand, counting down.
TTTAAATTTATGAAGTCGTTTGACGGTAATACTTTGGACGGAACTATTATCGAAATTGACAAATACTTTCCCGAGGATTTAGCTTGAGAGAAGTAGAAAATGTGTTTTTTTAATAAATATCATGAAAGTTTATTTAAGTGTTCAAAACCTTATCAATATGTAGGTGGAGAATTTTTATCCCATAATAAAGATTTTGAGAGTGCAGATGTTAAATTAGTTCTTGCATTCCCTGATAAATATGAAATCGGAATTTCTAATTTGGGTGTCCGTGTTTTGTATGAACAAGTTAACAAACAGCCTAACTATATGTGTGATAGGGTTTATGCTCCGGAACCGGATTTCAAACCGGATATTTTATATGCTGTAGAATCAAAGAAAAATGTTCGAGATTTTGATGCTGTTGGGTTTTCTTTGCAATATGAAATGGCATATCCTACAGTTTTAAAAATGCTTGAAATGGCTGGGATTCCTTATAAAAACTCTGATAGAACAAATGATGATCCAATTATCATTGCAGGAGGTCCTTGTACTTTTAATCCTTTGCCAATGAGTGATTTTATTGATGTCTTTTTGATTGGTGATGGCGAAGATTCTATAATTGAAGTTTGTGATATTCTTCAAAAAACAAAAGGATTGCCAAGGATTGAGAGAATTAAAGCTCTATGTGCGGGGGGAAATTCCGGTCGTTGGTCAAAATTATTAGGTGGAAATGTAAAAAAACGAATTGCTCAATTGACTTATGAAAATGCTCCAAAATCTTATCCAATACCTTTTTCATCATCTATTCAAGATAGAGCGGTTGTTGAAATTCGTAGAGGTTGCGGGAGAATGTGTCGTTTCTGTCAACCTGGGCACGTAACTTTACCGATAAGAGAACGCAGCGCCGAAGATATTATTAAAATAACCAAAGAACTTGTTAAAAATACCGGTTATGATGAATATTCTTTGCTTTCTCTGTCTTCAAATGACTATGCAAATATAAATGAAGTTATCAAAGAGTTAGCCGTAGATTTTAATGATAAAAAAATTTCCGTGTCGTTACCAAGCCAAAGAATTGATGGGTTCAATCTTGAACTTGCAAATCTGGTTCAAAGTGTCAGAAAATCAACAATGACACTAGCCCCTGAAGCTGGTAGTCAAAGACTTCGAGATGTAATTAAGAAAAATATTACAGAAGAACAAATTATGAATGCTATTTTGACTCTTTACGAAAATGGCTGGTCAAGAGTTAAATTGTATTTTATCTGTGGCTTGCCGACCGAAACTCTTGAAGATATGGACGAAATGGCTGAATTGTTCAGAAAAATTAGATATCGTTCAAGACTTCTTAAAAAAGAAAAAGAATTAAAACATTCGCTTGATTTGACTTGTACTCTTTCAATTTTTGTACCGAAGCCATTTACTCCATTCCAATGGTGTCCTCAAATGGATTTAACAGAAGTTACTGAGCATATTCACTATTTGATGGAACAAGTTTCGCATATCAAAGGTGTAAAAGTTAATTATCATGAAAAATTTGTTTCGTTGTTAGAAGCTGTATTGACTCGTGGTGATGAATCAATGGGCAAATATATTGAAGCCCTTTATAATAAAGGGTGTTATCTTGATGCGTGGGGCGAGTATTTTGATAAGAATGTTTGGTTTGAAACGGCTAATGAATTAGGTATAAATTTAAATACTCTTGCTCAAACTCAATATTCTCTTGATGAAGATTTACCTTGGAATTTTGTTGATATTGGTGTAAATAAAGAGTGGTTCAAGGAAGAATATAAAAAGGCTTTTGCGATTGATACAAATTCTCCTCACATTGTTCCAACATGCCAGCAAAGATGTGTGAATTGTGGCGTTTGTCCAAGTTTTGGTGTTAAAAAGATTATGGATAATCAATTTACTGCAAGTGATAAGGCTCAACTTGTTGTGAAACAAGAACATGTAGACCCTGCAACGGCTCAGCATGCACTTCGTGACCTATTCAGATATCGAATTAAATTAACCAAAACCGGTATTTTAAGGTATTTTTCTCATTTGGATTGGCAAAATACTTTTTTCAAAGCTATTTCAAGGTCTGATTTGAATGTAGCATTTTCATTTGGGTATAATCCAACAATGAAAATCTCCATGGGAATAGCGTTACCTTTATTCTGTGAAAGTACAACTGAACTTGTTGACATTGAATTGTTAGATAATGTTGATTCTGAATATGTTAAAAAGGAACTCCAAAGAGTTTTACCAAAAGAATCTGAAGTTATTTCCGTAAAACAGATTGATCGTTCAGCTCCATCAATTGACCAAACTGCTTGTTGGGCAGAATACAAGGTTAAAATCGCAGATGTTAAAAATAAGCTTTACGATTTTGAAAAATTAGTGTATAATACGGACAGAGTTTTATCTTCTGACGAGATTTTAGTTGAGAAGAAAAATAAAAAAGGTTTAGTAAAAACAGTAAATATTCGTACCTCTATTGGTTCTCACCGATATGAAAACGATTGTTTATTTATAGTATTAAAGACCGGTCAAGGGTCAGAAATTCCTCCGTTGAGAGCAGATGTTTTGATGAATATTATTGCTCCAGATGTAATATTTGATATTACGAGGGTTAAATTTTTTACCGAGTCTTTGCATGAGTTATATGAGAAGGAATTTTTATGAACGACAAAAACAGAAATGCTAATCAAAGTATTGAAAAAAGAATTGTTATTGCAGAAAGAGACAATATTGCTGCAGTTTTAGAGAACAAAAAAGTTACAGATTTCTTTATTCACAGGGGAGAAGTTTTATTAGGTGATGTATATTTAGCAACTGTTGATAATATTTTGCCTAGTATTGATGCAGCATTTGTACATGTTGGTACTGATAGAATGGGCTTTTTGCATGCTGAAGATGTTATGGGAAAAGGAACTTTGAAAGAAAAGTTATCTCCAAAACAAAAATTAGTTGTCCAAGTTGTAAAAGAACCTACTGGACATAAAGGACCTCGTGTTACTACAGAAATCAGTCTTCCAGGGAGATTTTTGGTATTGATGCCAAATGAACCTGGGGTTAGTGTAAGTAAAAAAATTGAAAACTCTAAAGAACGTGCGAGATTAAAATCAATCGTTAATCTTATCAAACCGGTTGGTGTTGGTGTAATTATCAGAACAGAAGCTGAGGGACAATCAGAAGCTGATATCCAAGAAGATTTAGAAATTTTATTAGAAAAATGGAATAATATTATTACTTCATCTGAAACTTTAACACCTCCAAATCTTATTTATAGAGATCAAGATTTGTTGTATAGAGTTATTCGAGAAGCTTGTACAGATGATGTTAAAGAAATTATCGTTGATACTCCGTTTGCAATGAATAGAGTTCAAAATATCTTGCAAAATTGGCATATTTCTAAGAATGTTCAAG
>JBNMKP010000054.1:0-9012 GCA_050874405.1 bacterium | reverse complement strand
TCGGTTTTACTTTGGCAGAAGTATTGATTACATTAGGTATCATTGGTGTAGTTGCGGCTATGACTATCCCAACATTAATTTCAAACACTAACGGTGCAAAATTCCGTTCTCAATTTAAAAAGAGTTTATCAACATTGAACCAAGCTGGTTTGATGTCACAAGCTCAATATGATTTTGACTACGCAGGTACAACTCAAAAATGTGGTGAAGCTGGAGCAACAACAACTGGAGAAGGTGACAAAAAAGAAACAAAAGCAGGTGATCCAGCAGTAGAACACCCAGATTCAGCAATGTCATTCTGCGCTATCTTGAATGGTACTTTAACTGGTCAAACTTACCAAGGTGCAGTTACTAACATCAAACGTAACAACAATGGTACAGAAGCACCTTACGCATTGAAAACGAAGAAAACATTGCCAGATACATATACTACATATTTAGCTTATACATTAGCGGACGGTTCTATTGTTGCATTCAATAAAGATGCAAAAGGTTGTGAATTAGCTGCAGGTTCTAGAATGAATGGGGCTTGGATTGACGCTCATGCTGTATGTTTAGGTTTCATCGATGTTAATGGTGCTACATTACCTAACAGAGAAGTTACTTGTACAACTGAAGCAAATACAAAAAATACCGTTGAAACTCCATGTGCAGTTAAAAATGATGCTAACCACATGACAGACGTATTCCCAATCGTATTCCACGATGCGACTGTTGAACCGGCTTCTAACGCAGCTAAATACGTATTGACAACTTCTAAATAGTTTGTGAAATGATGTAAACCTAGTACCCACTAAGGGTACTAGGTTCATGTTAATGACACATGTCATTACGAGGAACAAAGCCGAGCAAAGTGCAAAGCAACCTACACAACGTGACGTCGTAATCTCAAACACGGTAACGATTAATAATAGTCACAAGTGTTATGGATTGTTACGTCACTCCGTATAAAAAATTGTACAATGACAACAAAAATTTTCCTCACAATGACATGATTTTTCTACATGTCATTACGAGGAACAATGCCAAGCAGAGTGCGAAGCGACCTACACAACGTGACGTCGTAATCTCAAACAAAGAATACCAATGTCACCCTGAACTAGTTTCAGGGTCTCAAAAAGTTTAGGAGATTCCGAAACACGTTCGGAATGACAATTATTAATAACCCAAGTGATATGGATTGTTACGTCACTCCGTATAAAAAATTGTACACTGACAACAAAAATTTTCCTCACAATGACATATTTTTTCTACATGTCATTACGAGGAACAATGCCAAACAAAGTGCGGAGCGACCTACACAACGTGACGTCGTAATCTCAAACAAAAACACCAATGTCACCCTGAACTGACTAGAAAATTAGTTGAGATGAAATCGAAACGTAATTTTCTGTTCCTACTCGGTGTTTCAGGGTCTCAAATGTTTAGGAGATTCCGAAATCTGTCTTGGATTATTGGCAGGTCGGCCGGCTCAACGCAGCCCTCCCTAGGACGAGTTCCGCTATCGCTCCACTCTTGCCAAAATCCGCAGTTCGGAATGACAATTATTAATAATAGTCCAAATGTTATGGATTGTTACGTCACTCTGTATAAAAAATTGTACACTGACAATATCAATTCTCCTCACAATGACATGAAGAGATTTGTACCCTCACCCCTAATTAGGGAATAAGATAAGTAAAAATGTCATTCTGAGTAGCACGAGCAGAGAATGCAAGGCTAAGCCGGATTCGTTTAATGCGAGTGCGTTAAGCGAAGAATCTCATAAAATAGAAAAAGTTATGAGATACTTCGGCTAAAGCCTCAGTATGACAGAAAGACTTGTCCACCCCTTGCGGGAGGACCGAAATCTCTGATTTCGAGGAGGGGTTCTCCCTCTCCCTTATTTAAAGGCGAAGGGAAAAACAAGTATAAAAGGACTTTCTTTTAAAATGTCAGGTGATACCGAATCACTTGATACACTTTACATTTTATAGGCATTGAATCACCGTTCAATGCCTTGTCCTTTATCTGACAAAAATTTTCAAATACCTTGTTGCATAAATATGTTTTGGAGTATAATAGTTTTACACATTATATCTATAGAAAAAGAAAAATGAAAATTCACAGTATTACTTACCCCGCAGCATACAAATGCACAAGTTTTGCTGCAAGTAACCCCGTAAAACAGAATAGCAAACCTAAACAACCAACAGAAAGAGCCTAGTGTAATCCACGATAGTTTGTCTACAGTTCTTTCCTGGTTTGGTTTTGGTGTAATTTTAGATTTGATTTCTAGAAAAATAACATTCTCAAAATCACCCCTCAAAAACTCTATTGCGCTTAATGGTGCAATCGGTTTAGGCGCAGGGTTAATCACTTGCGGTAAAGATATTTACGTTCACAGAAAAAATAACAAAATCAAAGCTAAGATTTCAAACTATTAACTTTTTCAGCCGAAATACCGGAAGCAGGCTCATTTGGAAGTCTGAAACCAAATATGCAAACTCCACTTGGAAAACTCTTTGCAAATATCTTTCCCTTATGCATGTCAATAATTTTCTTAGAAAGATATAACCCAAGACCGGTACTTGCTTTATTAAAATATGAAAGTTTTGTTTCTTTAAATCTCTTGAACATATTTGCCAATTCTTTTTCCGGAATTTGTTCACTCTGATTTTGTACACTGAACTCTATTCCATCTTCAACCGGAACGACATTGATTTCTATTGTTGAATTTTTGTGCCCATAAGTTATTGCATTTGACAAGAGATTGAAAATTACTCGTTTTATTTGCAGCCTATCGGCACATACTTCGCAGATTTTTTGTTTGTCCTTAAAAATTATTGTTTGATTGCGTTCAAGTGTCATACATTCAAGAGATTTTGCCAATGTGCCAATCATATTTATTATATCAAATGTTTCAGGATTCAATTGGATTTTACCGTTTTCATATCTATAAGTATCAAGAACGGTTGCTATCAAATCTGAAACGTATTTACAAGACCTTTTGGCAAGTTCAATAATTTCTTTTTGGTCGTTGTTCAAATCTCCAAATGCTCCATTCAACAACATATTCAAAGTATTTATTTGTGCATAAGTAGGAGTTTTCAAATCGTGGGTCAAAGTTGCAATAAAGTTTTCTTTGTTGGTTTCAATCTCTTTTTCTTTATCAATATTGTTCAAAACAATAATAAAACCTGAAATTTTGCCATTATGTTCAAATACCGGAGATTTAACAATTCTATAGTAAGAAGATTTGTCATCTATGAAAGTCATAATCTTTTCTGAATAAAATGACTCACCAGTTTTTAAGATATTATCATCTTCGTCGTTTATTCCAACAATACAATTTGCATTGTATATCTCCGTGATGTTCTTCTGTTCAAGTTCTTTACAAGAACAACCGGTGGCTTTAGCAAATTCATGATTTGCAAGAATAATATTACCCTTTAAGTCTTTGAAATAAATAATCAGCGGAACATTTTTTACAATCGCTTGCAAGTAAGTATTCATTTTACGTGCTTTTTCTCGACTTTTGTTGATGAGATACACGTGCATTGATACTAACACTAACATTATAAATAAGACTGTAATAACTATGTGTGTAATCATAAACTACTACAATCATAGACGGAAAATTTGATAATAATATTAGCCAAGTGGACAAGATAATTGCATTACAAGGATTTTTTATTCCGATTTTGTTTGATTTTAGGAACTTCTTTTTCATCACAACCAAGAACTTTATTCAAATGTTCAATAAGTTCTTGTGAATGATAATGCATAGCATGTTCTGATTTGTGGTGAATATCAACAATATGATAATGCATTGCCATTTCGACCTCAATCAATGCAATATTATAATTGTACAAACTGTTTATGTATTCATTTACGGCATTTATGTAATCTTTTCTTGCATCTTGCAAAGCCACATAATTAAGTTCATCTGACTGATATTTTGATTCGACAATTTCTAAATTCTTAAGTGCTTGTTCAGTTTCAAGTTTCGCTGTCGGAATTTGATTTTGAGCTTTTTCAACGTTATTGAATGCTCTTTTCACCTCAAAATACAAATCTTTTTTGAATAACAAAATCTCGTTATCAGCAAGATTTAATTGAGCATCTGCACCTTTAATACTATGTTTCAATTCCATCAAATTGACACTAGATGATAAATTCACCCCAACTCTCAAACTATTATTTGTCGTTTGATTTGAGTTATTGAATCCATAACCCGCATTCGCAGTCAAATCAGGTAGATAAGTCCTCTTTACATAAGCTAAAGACTGTTCCATTGCGTGTTTGGTAGAGATTAAAACATTCAAATCTGGACTGTTTTCGTAAGCAATTTCAACTGCTTCTTCTAGCGGAAAGTTAAATGTTTGAGGTTCAAAAACCTCATTTTTTTCATCTTTACTTTGATAAGCATAATCATTTTGATAGGTAAAAGTTTGAGTATCTTTGATTTTGTAATCCGGTTGATTATCAAGATACATCGCATTATTCAAATCGATTTTTGCATTTTTATAATCATTTTCGGCTTCCAAATATCTAACCTTAGCATCACTCAAATTCAAACTCGCAGTTGTTTTATCAGCTTCTTTTTTAGATGAGGCAAGTTTTAGAAATTTTTCATTAATTTCCAGATTGTTTTTAGCAACTTGCAATAAAGCTTGTGATTTCAATAGTGCATAATATTTTGCTTTAACATCAAAAAGAGTTGAACATAAGCTGTCCATAAATTCGTACTCAGCACCAATTTTATAGAACTCTTCCATCTTGATATAAGCTGTAGTTTTGCCGAAATTCCAAACCAACTTATTTACTGAAACCCCAACAGACGGCAACTCTCTATAGTGAGAATTATAATAGATATTATCTGAATTATTCTCATTATAAAAACCTGCATTGAGATTTATTACTGGGAAATACTGTGATTTTGCTATTCCTAAGTTACTTTTTGCAATATCAAGATTATATTTTTGGCGTCTGATTTTAGGGCTGTTTTTGAAAGCGGAAGCAACACAATCCAATATAGACAGAGTTACTCCGTCCTTGATTTCGACCGGTTTAAATAATTCATCATCTTCCACAGCCTGAGCCTTTAAATTCCCAACCGAGAGAAAAAAGACAACAGCAACCATTGAAAGGCAAATAATCTTTTTTATGCTCATATATCTATTATACAACATGTGTCAAGAGGCAAAAACAAAACTTTGTGATAAAATTTCATTGTAGTGTATAAGAGAAAGGGTTTGTAGAATGAAAGTATTATTATTAAATGGTTCTCCGCATAAAAACGGCTGTACAAATACCGCATTAGAAGAAATTGCTAAAACTTTAAATGCAGAGGGAATTGAAACAGAAATATTTTTTATCGGAACAGATGCAATCGCACCATGTAAAGCCTGTGGAGCTTGTAAAAAGTTAGGCAAATGCGTTGTCGATGATAAAGTAAATGAATTCATCGCAAAAGCAGAAAATTCAGACGGATTTATTTTCGGTTCACCTGTACATTATGCATCAGCAAGCGGAATTATCACAACATTCTTAGATAGAGCATTCTATGCAGGTTCTGCAAAACAAGTATTCAGAATGAAACCTGGGGCTGCAATCGTATCTGCACGTAGAGCAGGAACTACAGCAACTCTAGACCAACTGAATAAATACTTTATGATAACAGAGATGCCTGTAATCTCTTCAAGATATTGGAACATGGTTCACGGTGCAAAACCGGAAGAGGTTTTAAAAGATGAAGAAGGCATGCAAATTATGAGAATACTTGGCAAAAACATGGCTTGGTATTTAAAATCAATGGAAGCAGCGAAAAAAGCAGGAATACTTCCACCAGCGAAAGAAGAAGTATCTTTTACAAACTTCATAAGATAAGCAAAAAAGTTGAGAGGGTTTAATTCCCTCTCATTTTTTAATATCAAATTTGTTCAAATGGACTTTGTTCTTTTGCATAAACAATTTCAACATCATTGCCGATTATTCTTTCAAACACAGGCAGAATTAAAATTTCCGATTCAAAATGTCCAATATCGTAAACTACAATTTCGCTATCGAGTGCCGTATGGAATTTCAAATCTCCGGTAACTAGACAATCTGCACCTAAACTTTTTGCCTCTTGAATAAATTCTGACCCACTACCTGCACAAAAAGATATTCGATTTAACTTTTCCACATGCCTGTTATTTACAAGGCGAACATTCGGAGAAATCTTAGATAAAATCTTTGAAAACTCCGTAATATCAATTCCATTATCAAATTCAACAAATCTCAAAAACTCATGTTCTATATCAATTTTTTTATCCTCTAAATTTAAAGCTTTGATTATTGTGTCGGTTGTACCGCCATTTGCCTTGTCCATATTAGTATGCGCACAATACATATTGATTTGAGGCACAAAATTTTTCGCCAACGGAGCTTTGCAAGGAACATAAAACATCGGGTGATGAGAAACTATCATATCACAGTTTTGAGTCAATGCTTGTTGAACAATTTCAAGTGTCGGTGTTAGGCAAAGCATGATTTTAGAAACATCATCACTTCCAATTTTATCCACAAGCCAACCAGAAGAGTCCCAACTCTCAGCACTATCAAGTGGTGCAAACTGTTCTATTCTATTTGTAATTTCGTATTTATTCATAATTATTAAAGATTTCTAACGGCTGCAATTATACTCAACATTTTCCTTGCAATTGTTGTTTTAAGATCTTTCGTCAAACTATAGATAGTACCGTTATCTTCAAGAAGTTGGATTTCATTTTCATCAGAAGAAAAACCAATATCTTTTCTAGAAATGTCATTTGCAGCCAAAAAGTCGCAACCCTTTTTCTTTATTTTCGCTTTTGCATTATCAATTAAATTTTCACTTTCGGCACAGAACCCGACAATAATAGGTTTATGCTCGGAATTAGCTTTCCTATTGCACAATTCTTGCAAAATATCGGGATTTTTTACAAGTTCAAGAGTTAAAGTGTCATCTGACCCTTTTTTCATTTTTTGTTCAGAATAATTCTTAACTCGATAATCCGCTACAGCTGCAGCCATAACAATGATATCAGATGTGTCAAATTCATCATTAACAACCTTTTGCATATCAAGAGCCGATTTAACTTTAACAATTTTATATGGAGCATCAACATCTTTTGTCGTAATCAAAACAACTTCTGCTCCCATCAATTTGGCAACATCGGCAATAGCTTTTCCCATTTTACCGGAAGAATAGTTTGAAATATAGCGAACTGGGTCAATGTCTTCAATCGTTCCGCCGGAAGTTATTACGACCTTTCGTCCTTTTAATTTTTGCGAACATTCGAGTGCATCTTCTACGGCTTTATAAATCGTATCTAACGAACATAAGCGACCTTTTCCGTTATATCCGCAAGCCAAAAATCCAATATCAGTGTCAAGAATTTCAACTCCTCGACTACGTAAATTCGAAATATTTTCTTGAACGGCAGGATTGTTCCACATATTGCAATTCATAGCAGGTGCAATAATCATTTTCTTTGAATAAGCACAAGCAATTGAGGTCAAAAGATTGTCTGCAATTCCTTGAGCGATTTTACCAATTGTATTTGCAGAAGCCGGAGCAATCAACATAACATCAGCTTCATCTGCTAAAGAAATATGTTCAGGTTTCCAATCCTTGACATTAAATTCATCTACATAAACTTCATTTTGGCTGAGGTTTTGCAGAGTTAATTTTGTCACAAAATTCATAGCATTCGGAGTGCAAACAACTTTGACATTTGCCCCTGCTTTTTTAAATTTGCGGATTAATTCACATATTTTGAATGCTGCAATTCCACCTGTAACACCTATTAAAATATTTTTATTTTCCATCATTTTACTAAACCTCATAAATAACCCATAGTTCTATATGGGGAACCATTAAGACCTTATGCTAATTCGTTTCTTGCAATATTTTCAATCTCAGAAACGGCACGCTCTAAATCATCATTTACAACAACATAATCATACTGCTTAGAACGTTCTAATTCAACCTTTACTAAATCTAAACGTTTTTTAATTGTTTCTTCGTCCTCAGTATGACGACCTCTTAGGCGATGTTCCAATTCTTCAACACTAGGGGGCGCAATGAATATCAATACTGCTTCCGGCATTTTTTTCTTAACTTGCAATGCCCCTTGAGTTTCAATCTCAAGAATAATATTCAATCCCTCTGCAAACTTTTGATTAATATACTTTTGCTTTGTTCCGTAATAATTACCGGCAAATTGAGCATACTCTAAAAACTTATCTTTTTTTATACAGTCTTGAAATTCTTCAACTGACATAAAAAAGTAATTAACTCCGTCAACTTCTCCAGGGCGGGGTTTTCTTGTGGTACAAGAAACAGATAACATGAAATCCTTGGTATTTCTTGCCATGAATTCCTTTAATACAGTGCCTTTACCGACACCGGAGCAACCGGATATTACAAATAATTTTTTATTCATAGATTGATTATACAATGAAAAAAGAAAAATAAACCAAAAAATTTTCAAATATTTTATATAACAAGATTTACAACAGTTTTAGCATCATATTGGCTAAGGACTTTAGACATTTTTTGTTCAGCTGCTTTATCTGCCATCAAATAGCATTCTCCACTCCAAGGAAAGAATACCGCACCAAATCTTTTGTCATGAAATGACGTACGATTACGAATTGACTCACTTGCAGCCATTTTAGCTTCCATTGTATTGTCGCAAAATACAATTTGCTTTCCGATAAAGTCAAAACCGGTTCTTTTTAGAGTATTAACAGCATCTTTTACACATGCCATTCTATCACTTGATAGTCTTACACCTGTGAAATTTTGTTTACTATTATATGAATTTATTTGCATTTATAATTTTCCCCTTAGATTTGCTAATAAAAAACCGACAAACAAATTTTTTTGCCGGTTTCTTAATTTTTGTAAATTTTATTTTTTTTACTTCCATTTGTTTAAAAGTTTCAATGCAGATTTTGTAACGTTTTCTTTTCCTCGAACCTTGTAATACTTTTTATCAT
>JBNMKP010000053.1:0-9144 GCA_050874405.1 bacterium | reverse complement strand
GTTCTGTGTAATCATCATCTTGCACCTTAACGACTCCTTGATGAATTATATAATCATTTGAAAATAATCGTCCTCTGTATAGATATTCGGTGTTATTTTTAGAATTTTTGGTTAACAAAATTGATCCGGGGAACGTTGCAAAGTCAAGAATACAGCTTTCTGTTGTGTTACCGTAGTGCCCCAATAAGTGCGGATATTGATGAAACTTATTCAGGGCATGTGTAATGAGCAAGTTTGAATGAGTGTAAACATCAATATTTTTCTCCTTTGTTGCTTCTAAAACATTTAACAAGTCTTGAAAATTGTTTCCTGAAACAAGAATTGCTTTTCCTCTCCTTGTCGAGTGCGAAACTTCAACTTTTTCAATTCCGTCATAGGCTTTCAGAAGTAAATCACTTATTTCAATTTGTAATTTACAATCAATTTTACTTAATTTTGTTATTCTATTTTTGATATCTTTGTTGGAAATTTTTCCGTGGTTAAACATGTCAAGAGTTGATAAAATGTAGTGATAAACATTGTCATCAAACTCTTTGAATTCGCATAATTTAATTAAACTGATTGCAGTACTTTTGATTAAAATTTGCAAAATAGCCATTAGGTTCTTTTGAGTTTGCGAAATCTGTTTGTATTTTTCTAAAAATAACTTTTCACCTTGTGAAATAGCCTTCGAAATAGATGTATTTTCATCAAAAATTATCACGTTTTTCAAGTCTTTTGCGGGAATATTTTTTTCTTTGCAAATTTTGTGGTAAGTGTTTTTTGCATCAATAAAAAGAAAATAATCTTTTGACAAAATTTCAAAAAGTTGTTTTTCGCTGAATTCGTTTATTGAAACAAGACTTGCTATATCATTTATTATTTCGTATTTGATATTTGGGTTGTTTGCGCCAAGATTTTCAAGTTTAATTACGTAATAGGCTAGTTGTTTTAGAAAATATATGATAATTTCTTGTAACGATGCAATATTTGGAGCAATTGAGCATGCTCCTCTTGATGTGCATTCATTTATGTCGGAATGGATATTTTTATAATTGTTGTACTCGTTTTGCATAAGTTTATACCTGTTCAAAATTTTTGCTTAAATATTTGATGATTTCGTCTGATTCATAAAGCTTGTCGTTTGTTTCTTCATTGTATAAAAATGGCACTTGGTCTTTTCCGCCAATTGATAACAAGCGTAAAACATTATCGTTATTTATTGTGTCGAATTTGTGAAATTTGATATTGTTTTCTTTCATATAATCCATCACCTTTTTACAATATGGACAGGTTTCAAGTATAAATAAATCAAGCATAATCTCCTCCTTGTAGAGCTTATTATAACTAATTAAAGAAATAATAAATTGGCTGACCGTACAGTTTTATTTATTAGCCGGTTTGTGTTGCAAATGTTTATTTTTTGTCCTAAACTTAACCTATGAATAAGAAGAATATACTATTTGTTTTTGGGACAAGACCGGAAGTTATTAAACTTGCTCCCGTAATTTTAGAGCTAAAGAAATATCCGGATAAATATAATGTTATTATTTGCAATACAGAACAACAAAAAGAGTTATCAAATCAAACGTTAGCTTACTTTAATTTGAAAGCTGATATAAATTTGGATTGTATGCGTCCAAATCAATCCTTAGCTGAGGTTCAATCAAGAATTTTGACAGCTCTAGATAATGTTTTTTCAGAAAAAGAAATTGATGCAACGATTGTTCAAGGTGATACAATGACTGTTTTATGTGGTGCATTGACAAGTTTTTACCGTAAAATACCGGTATTCCACGTTGAAGCAGGTTTACGTTCTTATGATATCTATGAACCGTTTCCGGAAGAAGTTATGCGTCAAATGACTTCTCGTGTTGCAGAATTGAATTTTGCACCAACTGAAAAAAATAAAAATGCTTTGTTAAAAGAAGATATTTCTGATAGGAAAATTTTTGTAACCGGAAATACCGTTATTGATGCGTTATTCTGTTTGTCAGAAGATACGATGAATACTGCATCTGATTTTTATAAAGAAAAAGGTATTCCAGTTGATGATAAAGTTGTTTTGATTACTGCTCACAGAAGAGAAAATCATGGGGAAAGAATTAATAGAATTTTAGATGCTATTGAACATCTTGTTAACAAGTATCAAGACCATCATTTTATTATTCCTGTTCACCCAAATCCAAATGTTAAAGATAAAATCCATTCAAGATTAGAAAAATATTCAAATGTTTATCTTTTAAAACCTTTGGATTATCCGTATCTAGTTTATTTGATGAAAAATGCAAAACTAATTTTGACAGATTCTGGCGGAATTCAAGAAGAAGCACCTTCTTTCGGTTGCCCAACTCTTGTTATGCGTTATGAAACAGAGCGTCAAGAAGGTATAGATGCAGGAGTTTCTGTTCTTGTAGGTGCTGATTATGATAAGATTGTTAATTTGAGTTGTGAAATCTTAGATAAGACAAAATCTGAGTCCAGATTAAAAGCTCAAAATCCTTACGGAACAGGTAATTCGGCTAAAAAAATCAAAGAAATTATAAGTAAATATTTTAACGAAAACTAATAAAATTTAAAGCTCCGATGTTCAAATCTGAATGTCGGAGTTTTTGTATCTGAATAAGCCCCTTCTAAAGAATAATAAAAAAGCAAGTTATATAACTTGCTTACACATAAAATGTTTTAGGGATATATTTAAGTTTTTTGAGGTTTAAGTCTATTTTATAGACGCAGCTAGTCTTTCGTCTATTTTTCTGTCAATTTTCTTAAGCATCTTTCTCATTCTTATATCTTTGTGAGGTGTAATGCTTGGATAAGAAACCAACTCGTTTCTGTAACGTTTGTACATTTCGATTTCTCTATCTTTGATATCTTTTTTGATAAGAATTTTGTTGTCTTCTTCTGAGAGGTCTTTAGAAACTTTGAAGATTACGCAGAACAAGGCTAATACAAACACACCCCGCAATGTTTTATCTAAAGGAATTGTTTCACCAACGATTGTTGTTTCACCGTTTTGAGGTTCCATTATAACAGTTGTATTTTTGATATTATCTGCTGAAATATAGATTTTTAATTTATTAGGAGCTGTATTTTCAACAACTAAACTGTCTATATTATTAGTGCCTTTATATAGAGCATTAACAGTATCAGATGACGTAATTCCGCTAAGTTCTAGTACAAGTTCATTATCTGACGGAGTTTTCTTGGTAACTTTTGCCATTTTATCTGAGCTTAATAAAACATTATATCCGGTATTATTTTTTTCTAGTGTAATTGTATGTAAATAGTTACTGTTCGCCAAAACACTCAAACTTGTGCATGCGAACGCAATTAAGAATCCGAATATCAAAAAGATTTTTTTCAATTTCTTTTCCTCCCTAATCTACACATCTATACTATAACTCTTTGAATAAATGTACATCAATCTACTGGTTTAGAAGAGCTAGGTCAAAAGTTTTAAATTCGTATTAAGAATTGTAACGAAATAACCCCATGCTGAAATCAGAGTATTTTTAAATCCTTTATATAAGTGTAAAAAGAATACGAGATATTGGAGATACAAAATGATATTATTATTCGATTCAAAGGCTTCTAAATCAACAGCATCAGCTAAAAGTTCAAAAGTTAGAAATAATCCTGTTGAAAATTCCGGAATTTTGGCAATGAACATGAACGATGCAAAAAGTCTTTTAACAATGGGCGAATATGATACATACGTAAGTTCAAATCCGGTTGCTGTTGATTACGCAATGTATTCTAACTCATCAGATTTTTCAGACTCTGATTCAGGTTTTATGAGTGAATTCTCAGACGCAGTTGCAACTTTGACTGATGGAGGTTTTGGAGGCTTTTCAGCAGGTGCTGATTGTGGAGCTTCTTGTTCTTCAGGCTCATTTGCTTCTGTTTGTTAGTAAACAAAAAAGGATTTATATTTAAACATAATAAAATATGATGGATTGATTTTAATTAGAGTAGATTTTCTACTCTTTTTTATTGCGAAAATTTTGCCTGTTTTTTATGTAACGAAATCTTAACAAATTCCCTTAAATCCTAAAGTTTCAATAGAAAAAGCCGATTAATAGAATAACTAAAGTTACTAAGGGAAACGAAAGGACAACGCTAACAATGGGAATGAGTGCATCTCAAGCAAGATTATTAACCATTACTGCCAGATTAGCAGATAATGAATTGCGTTCTCAAACTATTAATAATGCAAAAATGCGTTTGTCCACTCAAAGTGCTCAAGCTAGTGACAACTACATTAATGCATTGAATGACGCAAACATGATGTTTTCTAACTATGATTTAACAGGAACATCTCAATCACAATTATTAACATACAATGCATTGACTTCATACAGTTCATACAACAACCAATATGGTTTGGTATCTTCTGCCGGTCAATTATTAGTAAGTGAATCTGAAGCAGCAATGTTCAAGGCTGCTGATGGTAACGTTAATGCTTACTTGAAAGCTCACGGTTTAGAATATACTACAACTTACTTTGACAATATTGGAAATATTGAAAATACTGCTTATCCATCTCCTTATGATAAAGTTGAGCCGGATAGCTTAAAAGAAATGTATGAAGCATACAATTCTGATTTAACATCTTCTGAATACGAAAAATATGAAACATATTTTTCTAGTTTTCTTCAAACAACAGAAGCTTTAAAAGCTGGTTCAAAAGAAATTGTAAAAAGTTACTTAATGTATAATGGTAACTCTCCTAAGTTATATAGTCCTACAGGTTCAAGCGGAGACTCTGTTTTAATTGGTATTACAGGGGATAATCGTACTTTAGCGGATTCTTTTAAAGCTGCATTTTCTAACGGAAATAATACCTATAGCATTTCAAATCTTCATAATATGGGATTAACAGATGCAGGTGTTGCTGCTTTGGAAGAAATTGTAAATTCTGTGGGTTATGAATCTACAAATGGTGCACTTGTTGGTACAATTTCAGAAAAAAGAGATTTGAAAGCTAATGATGATGGCTCATATACTCTTACTGATGGAAATATGACTATTACAATTGGTAAAGATGAAAATGGTAAGATTACCGTTTCTGGAGGAAGTAACAATTTAGTTGTTTCCGGTTCAACTGATCCTGATGATGATTATTCTTACACTTGGGACCAAAACGCAACAACAATTGAAGGTGTTATCAATTCTTTGACATATACAGATTGTGATGGTACTTACAATTTTAAAGCAAAAAAAGATACAAATGGTAATTTGACAGCAGATGCTGTTTATAGATATCCAAACCAAACTGATTTTAAAGAAGCATTAGATAATTTGGCAGATGAAATCGTTGGTTATGTTTCAAGCAATGAAGAGTTCTTCAACTTTGGTACTTTTGGTAAGAAAATGCTTGAAATGGAAGCTTCTGGGAAGTTACCTGCCGGTATTGATTTGAATAAAGTTTTGAAATCTGGTAAAACATATAAAACTGTATTGTCAGAATATACTGATGCTAGTAACAACTTCTTCAATTTGGTTGCAGGTGGAGATTCTTCAAAATTGCAAGGGTTATTAGATAACAATAGTATTTCTGTTAAAGATTTAGAAGATGTTGATTTATTGTTAAAGGCAATGAAGAAATATAGTGTTGGTTATTCAGATGAATTCAAAACTGTAATTGATAAAACAATTATTGATCAAATGATTGATAAATATGGTGAACCAAAATACGCTTGGGTTGATGAAACAGATTCTACTAATTCTGGTAATGCTGATGCTAAAGCTCAATGGTACACAAATATGTTCAACAGAATGAAATCAGGTTACAAAACAATTGAAAATGGTTTAGCTTCTTCTTCTGAATGGTTAAGATTTGCATTAGAAAGTGGTCTTGTAACAATGGAACAAGTTGACAAATCTTATAGCTGGAAATCAATTGATTACAAAACTTGTAGCAACATTACAGAACAAACTGACAACAGCGAAGCTGTTTCTAAAGCAGAAGCAGAATACAACAGAGCAATGAAAGACATTGATGCTAAAGATAGTATGTATGATATTCAATTGAAAAACATCGATACTGAACACACTGCTCTTCAAACTGAATATGATTCTGTAAAAAGTGTAATTTCTAAAAACATTGATAGAACATTCAAATTTAACCAAAACGGTTAATTCAAGTAAATAAATATTAATCCAATAATCCCTATTTTCTTGTATTTTGCCCTTTATTATATACAATTAATATATAAAGAGGCGTAATAAGAGAGGGGATTATTCTGGAATGATTAAATTTGATTACAGAAATGCAGATGCGTTGGTTGTTGGTTCTGAAAACGGACTTAATCTTTCTCAAGAATTTGATAATTATAAAGAAAAAATAGCAGGTATCATAGCAGATTTAAACAAAAGAAAAGATAAACCCGGACAATGGCTTCAATGGATGAATCTTGGTTATAGTGAAGAAACTGCTTGGTATGTTAAAGAATATGCGGCTCTTGTTGAAAACAGATTTGATAATATTCTTGTTCTTGGTATTGGTGGTTCTGCGTTAGGAGGAATTGCCGTAACAGAAGCATTATTAAAACCTTATTGGAATTTGTTATCCAAAGAAGAAAGAAATGGTGCTCCGAGAATATTTTTCTTAGATAATATCGACCCTGATTATATGAGTGGCTTATTAGATGTTTTAGATTTGAAGAAAACGTTGGTAAATGTTATCACAAAATCCGGTGACACCGCTGAAACAATGGCTCAATTTATGCTTGTTAAAGATAGATTAGAAAAAGAATTGGGCGATGATTACAGAAAAAATATTGTAGCAACAACTGATCAACGTATGGGAATTTTACGCCAAATATCTGAGCAAGAGGGATATAAAACTTTTGTTGTTCCTGATGATGTTGGTGGAAGATTTTCAGTATTCTCAGCTGTTGGATTATTACCATTTGCTTTAGTTGATATTGATATTGATGAAATTACAAGCGGTATTAAAGATATGGACTTGGCATTGAAAAATACTGATATTTGTGAAAATATTGCCGCTCAAAATGCTTTAATTCAATATTTGATGGACGTGAAAAAAGGTAAGAATATTTCTGTAATGATGCCATATTCAAGCAAATTGAAATATGTATCAGATTGGTATGTTCAACTTTGGGCAGAATCTTTGGGAAAAGATATGGATTTAGATGGTAATCATGTTCATATCGGTCCTACTCCGATGAGCGCATTAGGTGCTACTGATCAGCACTCTCAAGTTCAACTTTATAACGAAGGACCAAATAATAAAATCATTAACTTTATTCGTGTTGAAAATTTTGATACAAATTTAGAAATTCCAAAAATCTTTGAATATACAGGTATTGGTTATTTAGGCGGAAAATCATTCAATGCATTGATGAATGCGGAAGCTGATTCTACAAAAGTCGCATTGTCTGATTATGCAAGACCTACGGTAACAATTACTCTTCCAAAAGTTGATGGTTATAATGTTGCGCAACTTTTGTATATGTTAGAAGTTCAAACTGCAATTGCCGGTGAACTTTATCATATTAATGCGTTTAATCAACCGGGGGTTGAACAGGCTAAAAATTATACTTATGCTTTAATGGGTAGAGCAGGTTACGAAGAGTCTGCAAAAACTCTTCAAACTAAAATGGCAGCAGTTTAATTTATGAAAAATTTTGTAGTTTTATTTGTTTTAGTATTTTCAATTATATTTTGCGCTATTGAAAAAGTTTATAGCGATAATACTAATCCTACCCCTGTCTTAAAAGCCACTGTTACTATGGTTCCGACTTCTTTTTTCGGCACTTGGAGAGTAACTTCAAAACTCGTTGATACGGATTCTCCCGTTACATTTAAGCAAACAAGTTTAGATTTGTGGAACTTATCAAGGACAAATAACGTCATTACATTAAGCAACCCTTTTAACGGTGCAAACGCAGAGATTACAATCGATAGCGTTAATAATAATTATGTCGTTTTCAAGAAAAATGGCAGATATGACAATAAAATTTTGACAGATACTGTTGAAATAAAGTTAGATGGGGATTATTTTAAAGGTTTTGATTATTTAAGGTTAGACACATATTCTGATGTAAATGGTAAAATTATCAAGACCGAAACGGCAAAATATTCGATTTCAGGAGAGAAAATTGCCGGACAGAGTGTAATTACTAATTGAGGATTTGTATATGAAAATATTAGAATTTGATACAGTGATTTTGGGAGGCGGACCGGCAGGATTTTCGGCAGGTTTATACGCATCTCGTGGTGCTGCAAAAACTGCAATTGTTGATATTAGCATGCTAGGTGGTCAGCCATCAAATTATCTAGAACTCGAAAATTACCCAGGATTTTCAAAAATTGGCGGTTATGACTTAATGGAAAAGTTTGAAGAGCATGCAGATATGTTTGGGGTTCAAAAGTTTCCGATGCAAGAAATTGAGTCTGTTGATTTGATTTCAAATCCAAAAATTATCAAGACCAAAGAGAATGAATTTCATACAAAAACTGTTATTATTGCAACAGGTGCCAAACCTATGCAACTAGGGGTTAAAGGCGAAAAAGAATTCGTCGGTCGTGGTGTTAGTTATTGCGCAGTTTGTGATTCAGCTTTTTATAAGGATAAAGTTGTTGCTGTTGTTGGTGGCGGTAATTCTGCTGTTGAAGAGGCGATGTATTTGACTAAATTTGCCTCAAAAGTTTATCTTATCCATAGGAGAGATGAACTCAGAGCGGATAAAATTGTTCAACAACGAGCTTTTAATACGGAAAAACTGGAATTCATCTTTGACACAGTTGTTGATGAAATTATTGGAGATGATTTGGTAAAAAGTTTGAAGCTGCATAATGTGAAAACTGATGAAAAATCTGATTTGAATGTTGATGGAATATTTCCTTATATTGGGATTTGTCCAAATGTTGATTATATTAATGGTCAAATTGCACAGGATAAATCAGGTTTTATAATTACGGATTCAACAATGAAAACTTCAATAGATGGTGTTTTTGCAATTGGTGATGTACGTAATACACCTTTAAGACAAGTAATTACCGCAGCTT
Organism: bacterium; assembly: GCA_050874405.1. Classification (GTDB taxonomy): domain Bacteria; phylum Cyanobacteriota; class Vampirovibrionia; order Gastranaerophilales; family Gastranaerophilaceae; genus Zag111. The sequence continues at coordinate 126 of JBNMKP010000053.1, read as the reverse complement.
CAGATGGTGCAGTTGGTGCTGTTTATGCGGTTAAATATCTTGAATCTTTAAAGGAAGTTACGGTTTAACCTTTCATATTAATATATAAAGGGTGTTGTCACCTAGATATTAATATCTCAAAATAGC
>JBNMKP010000052.1:0-9180 GCA_050874405.1 bacterium | reverse complement strand
GTAATTAGAACTTCTGCTAGGGTGAAAGCAAGTTTCTTATTTGGAATTACACCTCTGAAAAGCTCTCTACAAGCGGGTTTTAGGTTACCCCCCCCGAAGCTCGCTCTATGACTGCGTTTTGACATGTTTATACTTCCTTTCTTTAAATTTGTGTTACATATCAAGTATAACAAATTTTTTGAATTATTTCAAGATTGTAAAAAGCTTTTAAGAAAAATAGAAAAAATAAAAAGGGCTTTGTGTAACCCTTTTATAATAAAAAATTTGCGCTTGACGCGATTCGAACGCGTGACCTATCCCTTAAAAGGGGAGTGCTCTACCTGCTGAGCTACAAGCGCATATTGTCTATTCATATTTCCTTTGGCTATCGGTGAACTCACCGTGTGTACTCATAGTAACAAGAATATTTTTAAAAGTCAACAGTTTTTTTATAAAATTTGAAAAATAAATAAAAATTTCCCTTTTCTCAATATCAATACCCCTTCCCAAACTAAAAAAAAATCCGCATTTTGCGGATTTTAATCAACATCTATATGTTTTCTTGCGCATTCAAACATTGAATTTATTAATGCAGCATTATTATTTAAGTTCATTCCGTTTGTTTCAAGAACTTGTTTAACTCTTTCTTCCCAAATATTATAGATATCATTTTTATCAAGTTCCAAAATCTGTCCAATCATGTTCAGTTCTTTAAAATCAATAGGAACAGGATAAGCTCCTCGGAGCATGTCAACAATATCAACTCTTTTCTTTCTAGGAAATGCTTTTAAAAATGTTACAATACTCATTTTTTTGTCATGCAGCATGCTTTTTAATAATTCGATTGTGTCATCTTGCAATATTGGTTCTTGCGGAATTTTATATTCCTCAAATTCCTCCGGTTTAATATCCATGACCGTTGCAATTCTTTCTAGTGTTGTACTCCTTGTCGAAAATGGTATTGTTTCATCAATAAGATTGTAAACATAAGACAGTGTAACTCCAATCATTTCGGCAAAATCTTTTTTGTGTAAATTATTCTTTTCTAAGAACTTTGCAACTTTTTGAGAACTTTTTTCTTTTGTAATTTTATTTTTCATTGTTTACCTCTTTTGTTTTTTTCTTAATTTAGTAATTATTTATCTTTTTGTTAAGCTTAATCTTGCTATACCATTACGGTAATATTTATTTACGTTAAAATACTAAATATAAGTATTATTTAAATAATGAGAGGTTTTTATAAAATGAAATTAGTAGTAGGTTTGGGTAATGTTGGTGATAAATATTGCTTTACACGTCATAACACCGGTTTTATGGTTATTGACAAATGGGCAATAATGAACGATTTAAGTTTTAAGGAAGAAAAAAAGTTCAAATGTTTTATGACTAAATTCAAAAGAGGAATGGAAGATATTTTACTCATCAAGCCTACAACTTTTATGAATTTGTCCGGTGAAGCGGTTATTGCTGTTATGAATTATTACAAAATTGATGTTGAAGATATTATTGTTGTTTATGATGATTTGTCTTTGGAGCTTGGAAAAATGAGATTTCGTCCAGATGGTTCAGATGGGGGACATAATGGGATAAAATCTGTTATCAAATGTGTAGGAACATCTAAAATTCCAAGACTTAAAATTGGTATTGGACCTCAACCTCCGGTTCCTGCAGAAACTTTTGTCTTACAAAATTTTTATAAAGACCAGTTGGAATCATTAAAACCGGTTCTAAAAAATGCTATTGCAGGATTGGAATACTATTTTGATAACGGAATGCAAAAAACTCAAAATCAATTTAACTAGATTGAATAATCTAAGGTTTAATGCTATAATAGTATAAGCAAAATGTATTAAAGGAGTGAGTAAATGAGTTTACAATTAGCAGAGCAATTTGAAGCTAACGAACAATATGAAGATGCCTATCGTGAATATAAAGAAGTTTATGAACAAAATCCAGATGATTTAGGTTTGTTGGAAAGACTTGGTCACTTGTCTTTGATTTTGGATAGACCGGAAGAAGCTGCGGGCTATTATAACGAAATAATTAAACGTGATGTGACAAATCCTTTAGCTTATGAACAATTGATGACTATTTATGAAAATACAGATAAATATAAATATTATATTTATCGAGGAAATAAAAATTCAATTGAGGGTAAATTAGATTTTGCGATAAGTGATTTCAAAAAAGCTTTGCATGCTGCAAGTGAAGAAACTCAAATTGTTATGACTCGTTTAACTCTTGCTAATTTATATCGTCAAGCAGGTCAAACTCTTAAAGCAATTGATGAATATAATGTAATTCTTGAATATGATAATCTGCATGAAGAAATTTTCTTGCAACTTGCTGATTTATATTTGCAAGATGAAGCTTATTCTAGTGCAATTGATGCTCTTACTCGTGCAATTAAGAAAGGTTTTGATACCGATAGAATTCATGAAGCTCTTGCAACTGTTTATTTGAAAAGTGGAGATGCTAAAAAAGCTATTGAATATACAAAAGATGATTTATTAAAAATTCAATGTATGTTAGAAATTGGTGAAGTTGAAGAAGCTTTTTCTAAATTAAAATCATTGCCGGAAGACTTAAAAACTTCTCCAAAATATTTTACATTGATGGCTCAGTATTGCTATTCTGCTAAAGATTTTGAAAAAGCTTTGATGTATATTGATGAATACAATAATATTCAGCCTAATTCTCCTCTAACATTCCAAATGAGAGCTTTGGTTTATGAGGAAATGGGTGATGAATATGAGGCTCATGTGAACTGGGGAAAATACAATATCACTCGTAAGAATATTGATATTGCAATAAATGAGTTCTTGAATGCTATTCAATTGAAGGACGATGATATTGATTTGATGTTCACGTTAGCCGGTTTATTGACTGATAATGGTGAAGTTAACCATGCTGCAGAATATTATGAAAAAATTATCAAACGTGATCCTAAAAATAAAGAGGCTTTGGCAAAATTGGCTCAATTCCGTGAAGGCATTGGCGACTATAAAATGCAAGTAGCTTATTTAGAAAAGATTGTTGAAGTTGATCCAAAAGACTTAAATGCACTAAAAAATCTTGCTAAGGCTTATGAAAAGATTAGAGCTAATTCTAAAGCTATTGAAGTTTATAATAAATACTTAGAATTAGTAAAAGATCCTGTTGATTATAAAATGGCAAAAGCCAGATTAGATAAGCTTGATGCTTCTGTTTCTGGTGATACGGAAGATTCTGAAGGCTTGTTAGACAAGATAATTGGATTCTTCAAGAAAAGTGGAATGTAAATTACATTAACTTTTATCACATTTTATAAAAAAAGAGGTCGTTAAGACTTCTTTTTTTGTATAATTATAGAATAATACAGTAATTGGTAGGGGTAAAATGAGTAGATTTATTGGAATTCTTGGAATAATTTTTATTTTTGGACTTGCATATTTGATGTCTAATAATAGAAAGGCAATCAATTATAAAACAGTTGGCATGGGGTTTTTGCTTCAAGTTTTATTTGCTGTTTTTGTTTTTAAAGTTCCTTTAGGTCAAAAATTATTTATGGCAATTGGTTTATTTATTCAGAAATTACTGGTTTTTGCAAAACAAGGTGGGCAATTCGTTTTTGGCGGATTGATGAGTGACAAATTTGGTGAATTTTTTACTCAAGGCGGTTCAGTTTTTGCATTGCAGTTGATTTGTTCAATGGTATTCATGATGATACTTGTAAATATGCTTTACTACTATGGAATTATGCAAAAGGTTGTTGCTGTTTTGGGTAAAGGTATGAACAAATTGTTAGATGTGTCAGGAGCTGAAGCTTTATCAAATGTTGCAAGTGCTTTTGTCGGTCAAATTGTTGCACAAATTATGATTAAACCTTATTTGGCAAATTTAACCCGTTCTGAACTTTTGGCTTCCATGGCAGGAAGTTTGGCATGTATTTCCGGAGCTACAATGCCTATATATATAGCAATGGGTATTCCTGCACAATATTTGTTAGCTTCTTCAATAATGGCGGCTCCTGGAGCTTTGGTTATTTCGAAAATTGTTTATCCTGAAGTAAATGTTCCGGAAACAAGTAAAGATTTTAAAATCTCTGTAAGTAAACGTCATAGAACCCATATCAATGTGTTTGATGCAATTTCATCTGGCGCATCAGAGGGTATGAAAGTGGCTATAAATGTTGTTGCAATGATTTTAGCTTTAGTTGCTCTTGTTGCAATGATTGATTGGTTCTTAGCCGAATTTGGAAGTTTGGTTGTAAAATATTTACATTTCAACCTTACTTGTATCGGAATGGATTTATCTCATTTGTCATTAAATATGATTTTGGGTAAAATATTTGCAATTTTTGCCGCTCTAATGGGTGTTCCATTAAAAGAGGCTACAACTGTTGGTGGTTTGATGGGAACAAAACTTGTTCTAAATGAAATGGTTGCATATATGGACATGACAAATCCTGCAGTTCATTTGTCAGCTAAGTCTTTCTTAATTGCAAGTTTTGCTCTTTGTAGTTTTGGTAATTTAGGTTCAATTGCTATTTTGTTAGGTGGTATTGGCGAACTTGCTCCTAATCAAAGAAAGAATTTAGCGAGATTAGGTGTTCGAGCATTGATTTGCGGAACTTTAACTTGCTATATGTCAGCAGCTATTGTTGGAATTATATTTAATTAACATTTTTTACAATTTTTACAAGTTATTTTTTTAGGATATAATAAAACTATGGAAATAATTCGAGAACTGAAAGAAATTCCAAATTTATCGTTGGCACTGGGCTTTTTTGATGGTGTTCATTTAGGGCATCAAGCTGTTATTTCATGTGCTGTTGATTTTGCAAAGGAAATAAATTCAAAATCTGCGGTAATTACATTTAAAGAACACCCGTTTTGTTATTTCAAAGGTGTTTCTCCAAAGTATATTTTGACTTTGGAGGATAAATACAAATATATGGCAGAATTGGGTTTAGACTATGTTTTTGAGTTAGATTTTGGTTCAGTTTGTCATTTGACTCCTGCTCAGTATTTGGAAGATGTTTTGATAAAATATTTCTCTCCAAAGGCTATTTCCACAGGGTTTAATCACCATTTCGGTGTTGATAAATCCGGAAATGTGAAGTTCCTTTCTGATAATCAAAGTCGATTTGATTATTTGTATTTCGCAACTCCACCACAATCAATTTATGGCGATGTGATTAGCAGTACTGCAATTCGTCATTATATAAAAACAGGTTCAATGTATATGGCTCAATCAATGTTGGGACGTAAGTTTACTGTTGGTGGAACTGTTGTTAAAGGCAAACAATTGGGTGCAAAGATTGGTTATCCAACAGCAAATTTGATTTATCCGTTGGATATTGTTGAACCTCCTTGCGGTGTTTATGATGTTGATGTTGAATTAGATAATGGTCAAGTGTATAAAGGCTTGGCTAATTTTGGGGTTGCTCCGACTGTTTCAAATGATGGCATTAAAACTTTGGAAGTCTATATTTTGAAATTTAAAGGTAATTTGTATGACAAAAATATCAAAGTAAGTTTTAATAAAATGATTAGACCGGAAATTAAATTTGCAAATATTGATGAATTGAGAACTCAGATAGATATTGATATTCAGTCTTTATAGAAGTTTTTGAGTTCTAAAATGTTTATATATGAAAAATCCCTTAACACTTTTATGCTAAGGGATTTTTACTTACTAAAACTTTAGTTGATTATAATTCAACGTTGTTAGAAATGATATCCATTTCTTCTGCTGAAGCATAAGCTGAGTGGCAACCGCAATCAACGTAGATAACTTCACCTGTTGTTCCTGTTGATAGGTCTGATGCTAGGTATAAACCAGCTTTACCAACATCTTCTAATGCAACGTTACGTTTCATTGGAGCTCTCAAAACAGCAGCTTTAAGCATTTTTGAAAATCCGCTGATACCCATAGAAGCAAGTGTTTTTACAGGACCTGCTGATAAGCAGTTTACACGAATTCCTTTTTTGCCTAAATCTACAGCTAAGAATCTCATTGTTGATTCTAAAGCAGCTTTAGCAACACCCATTACGTTGTAACTTGGAACAGAAAGAATTGAACCAAGATATGTTAAAGCGAAAATTGAACCATTTTCATTCATAATAGGTTCTGCGTTACGAGCAATTGTAACAAGAGAATATGCACTAACACCTAATGCTGTATCCCAACCGTCTTTAGAAGTTTCAATAAATCTGCCCATCAAATCTTCTTTTTTAGCAAATGCAACTGCGTGAACTACAAAGTCTAATTTACCGTAAACTTTTTCGCATTCTGCAAAAACAGCTTTTACTTCGTCTTCTTTTGTAACATCGCAGCTCATGATGATTTTAGCGCCCATGCTTTCAGCGATAGGTTTAACTCTTTTTTCCATAGCTTCGCCTGCATAAGTGAAAGCGATTTCAGCGCCTGCATCGTGTAATTGTTTAGCGATTCCGTATGCAATACCGTGAGTATTTGAAACTCCAAAAATTACACCTTTTTTACCTTTCATTAAGTCCATATTAAAATCTCCCTAATCTTATTTACATCTACTCAATTATTCTATCAAAAAGAAAGTTTAAGTGCAAATTCCCAACTTATTTATATTATGTAAACAAATGTAAACAATTCCTAAACTCGTGAAATTAGGCTCTTTCAAAATTTTTTATATAAGTAAGAGAGTTATAATTTGGAGAGCTTTAAAAAGTGAGCGTTAACAACGTAAATCAAGGTATAGATATTCAAAAGCTATTGCAACAAATGAAAACCAAAAATGGTAATGTTGCAGTATCTAAAAAAACTCCTGAATATATGACCAAAAATGGTTCAATTTTTAATGCTCAAAATTCTAACCAAGTTTCAGGAACTAATGCAAGAGTTCAATCAAGAGGAATTCAAGGTAACCAAACTGCAAATAATGTAGTTGCTGCAAATACTGCAAAATCAGTTGCTAATGTATCAAATACAACAGGTGCAGCTAGAACTCAAAATGCTCAAAACAATAATGCAGTTGATAACAAAAATGACAAAGTTGATTTAAGCCAATATGATTTTGATAATTTAACATCTGTTTCAGATAACGATTTACAAAATTTGAAATCAGAATTGCAAGATTTAAAAGATTCTGATTTACCAAGATTTGTTGAAAACAGTGTTAATAAAAAATTAGGAAAAGTTCATTCTGAAATCAATAAAAGAGCTTCTGGTTCAAGATTATCAGAAGACAACCAAAAAGCTGAAGATAAAGCAAAACAAGGCTCTTCTATTGAAGACGGAAAATCCTCTGTAGCTGATTCAAAAGAAGCAAAAGGTAGCACTTCTGCTGCAACTTCTCAAACTGAAAAAGGAACAGCTGCAATGGACAAATCTGCTTCTGAAATGAAGTCTTTAGACAACAAAATGCAAAAAGACGACAAAAAATTGAAGCAACAAATGAAAAATGGCGAAAAGGAAATTCAAAATGCTCAAAAACAAATGAGAGCAGAAGCTGCTAAATCTGAAAAATTATCTGCAGAAAATGAACAATTGAATGCCGAAATCGAACAATTAAACGCAGAACAAGAAAATGCTCAACCTGTAGATAACGGCAATTCTGGTATTGCAACTCAAAATGGAACTTCTGATACTCAAGTAGTAAGTGGTTTTGGTTCTAATTCTGGTTCATCTTCAGATGATAATGGTATTTCAGATCAAATTCAAGCTAAATCAGCAACAATTTCTAAAAACCAAACAGCAATTACAACAAGTTCAAACAAAGTTAAGAAAATCCAAGTTTCAACTAACAAAAAAGTTAGAACTTTGACAAGAACTGCAAACACTTACAGAAAAACAGCAGCAGCTAATACAAAAGCAATTCAAAATGCTGAAACAAAATCTAACAAAGTTTTAGATGTTGCAAATAAAACTGATGAAATTTCTGGTTATGCAGTAATGGCAGGTCAAACAGCTCAATATGTTGGTAAAGGTATGATTGCAGTTGGTTCTGCAATGATTACCGGTGGTCAAGCTTTAATTGCGGCTGGTGGTGTTACAGAAAAAGTTGGTATTTCTGTTGAAACAGTTGGTAACTATGGTAAAATGGCTGCAAACATTACAAAAACAGCTGTATATGCAGCACAAGGTAATATTGCAGGTGCTTTAAGTTCAGCTGATACAGCAGTTATGTCTGGTGCTTCTGCTATCAAAGGAACTAAAGAAATGTCTAAAGGTTTCCAAAGCGTTAACAAAGAAATGTCAAATGCTTATGATAAACTTTCTAACAAAGCAACTAAGGCAGCAGCTAAGCAAGCCGCAAAAGGAACAGAAAAAGCTGCTGAAAAGGCTAAAAATTTGACAGATAAGGCTACAGATTTTAAATCTATTTCAAAAGATATAGATGATGGTATTCATGCAAAAGCTGATAAAATTGCAGCTAAAACAGGAAAAGATGCAACTGAAGTTTATAACAAATTGTCTACAGGTGAAAGCAAAGGCTTAAACCAAGTTATGCAATGGGGTAGCTTTATGACATCTGCTAGCTCAATGTTTGGTCAACAACAATCTGCATCAACAACAACTGTTACAAGAACTTCTTCTCAATCTCAATACTTACAACGTAAAAAAGTTGGTGCTACTCGTCACTAATCTTTAATTACATTGAAGACAGTTTTGTTTTAAGCATATCATTATCAGCTTCAAGCATTATGTTTAGGTACAACAATTGATTTGCTAAAGCTTTATCAATGTTTACAAATTCTGCTCCTGCTCTTGTTTCAGATGTTGAAACAATTTTTACATTAGCTTTTATATCAAGATTGCCATAAGTTAAGTGAACAGGAACTATATCTCCAACTTTCAATGTATTGTTGTGCTTAACTGCAATTCCACCTCTTGAAACATCAATCAAATGAGTTACACCATCATTTGAACGTTCCATTGTTACCGGTTTTGTTGTTTGAGATACATTGAATCTCATATATTGACGTTTATCAATTGAATCAATGTCACTTACATCTATTTTTCTTTGAATATATGTGATGCTACCATCTTGTCCTTGGATTGTAGGTTCGTTATTCGGTTCATCATCAGTGTCGGTGTCAATATCGGTATCCGTATCCGTGTCGATATCTGTGTCAGTATCGGTGTCAATATCGGTATCCGTATCCGTGTCGATATCTGTGTCAGTATCGGTGTCAATATCGGTATCCGTATCCGTGTCGATATCTGTGTCAGTATCAG
>JBNMKP010000051.1:0-9279 GCA_050874405.1 bacterium | reverse complement strand
TACCAAAATGGCAGAGTTGATGACAGCTAAAACGGGTAGAAAATATACTATTAATACTCTATCAGGTAAACTTTTACGAAAATCAATTACATTGAATGAAACTTGTGATTTGCTTGAAACAATCGGTTATCATATTGAGTTTGTTAAGGATAAGTAGAATTGACTATTTTTCTTAATTAATAAATAAACTTAATTTTGTATAAGCTAAGTATTAAAATGGCGCATGTCAATCTGACATGCGCCACCTAATTATGAATTAAAATTCTAAAAACTATTTTCCGTTAACAACAGTTTTGAATTTTTTACCAGCTGAGAAAGCAGGAACTGTTTTAGCAGGGATTTTTAATTCCTTACCAGTTTGTGGGTTTCTACCAGTTCTAGCAGCTCTTTTACGTGGTTCGAATGTACCGAAACCTACTAAAGTAACTTTTTTACCTTTAGCAACTGTTTTTTGGATAGTATCGATTAATGAAGATAATACTTCAGTTGCTTCTTTTTGAGTAACGTTAGCTTTTTTAGAAATTTCTTGTACTAATTCTTCTTTGTTCATAATAAAACTCCTTCTTCTTGTGTACAAAATTTATTATATAAAAAATTTCCGCTAATGCAAGTATTTTAACGAATTTTAACACTTCTTTTCATAAAAAACATCTTATTGGTGGAATTTTGGATTAATTGTATCAATATGTTTATATTAAAACCTCTTTTCTTGCTTTTTTGCTAAAATACTAATATTGATGTTTTTGGACGTAAGTAAGAAGATTAGGAAGATATGAAAGAAAGAATTTTACTATTTATAATTGTTTTAGGACTGACAGCTTTTATTTACATTTTCCAAAGCTATACAGTTTGGGGCTTGACTCTTTTAGTTTCTTTGATGGCTTTATATGCTTTGTTTACTAATATTGCATATAAAATTAAAACAAGAAATGAACAAAAGTGTCCAAAGGTTAAAAATGAAGCATATAAACCTTTTGTAAGTATCATGATTCCTGCGCACAATGAGGAATCTGTTATCGGTAATACAATTAGAACTGTTTTAGGTCTTGATTATCCAAACTTTGAAATTATTGCAATAGATGATAGAAGTACTGATAATACAGCATCAGTTATTAAGGATATGGAAAAACAATATCCGGAAAAGGTAAAGGCTTTTATAAGAGAAAAAGATGCTTTCCCTGGGAAATCTGCCGTATTAAATGATGCATTAACTATTGCAAAAGGAGAGGCTATTTTAGTCTTTGATGCTGATGCAACAATGGATTCAAACTTCTTGACTAATCTTGTTTATGAGCTTGAACCAAAAGATGTTGGCGCTGTGCAAGCAAGAAAAGTTATTCGAAATAAAAATATAAATTTGCTTACTCGTTGTCAAAATAACGAAATGACAATGGATACCCACTTCCAAGTCGGAAGAGATTCTGTTAAGGGTGCTGTTGAATTACGTGGAAATGGGGAACTTATTAAAAGAACGGCTCTTGAAGATATTGGAGGTTGGAACAATTATACAATTACTGACGACCTTGACATGTCAACAAGATTGCATATCAAAGGTTGGGACGTAAGATTTTGCCCTGACACTATTGTTTATGAAGAAGGAATTATGTATCTCTTTCCTCTATACAGGCAAAGAAGAAGATGGTTAGAGGGGACAATAAGAAGATATTTGGAATACTTCTGGGATATTCTTACTTCTAAAAAAATGTCAATGAGAGTAAGACTTGATATGATTGCTTACATTTCAGAATTTATCATGCCTGCATGGTTTATTATAGAAATAGGTATTTTGCTCGTTAAAATCATTGTCAAAGATGCTCCTCCTCACATTTTATTATCATCAATAATCATGGGTGCTATCATTGGCTTTGGGTTTATGGTAGCATGTCGATATAGCTTGAGAAGATATGATAATTTATCCAGACGTGAAGCTTTCTTTCAGGCAATAGAAACTTCGGTTTATTTATTGCTGATATGGTTCCCGTTGGTGTTATTTATCGGATTTAAGATTTTGTTTATGAAAAAAGATATGAACTGGGGAAAAACTGCCCACGGATTAATTCAGCATGAACATGCGATTCAAAAAGCAAAGGAAAAAATCAGACAGGCAAAAGAAGAATTAAAGAAATTACTTAAAAAATAGGAGAAAATATAAATGGCAACATTAACAATTGAAGATGTAAAAGAAAAAATAAGAGCAGTTCCAGACTTTCCTAAAAAAGGTATCATATTTAGAGATATCACAACAGGATTGAAAGATGCTGAAACTTTACAAGTAATGATTGATTATTTATGCGACCAATATAAGGATTGCAAAATCGATTATATCGCAGGTATTGAAAGCAGAGGTTTTATTTTTGGAATGCCAATGGCATATAAATTAAACTGTGGATTTATTCCTGTAAGAAAGCCAAACAAACTTCCTGCAGAAACAATTAAAGAAAGTTATGATTTGGAATATGGTTCAGATTCTATAGAAATTCACGCAGATGCAATTGAAAAAGGTGCAAATGTTTTGGTTGTAGACGATTTACTTGCTACAGGCGGAACAGCTCAAGCTGCTTGCAAACTTGTTAGAAAAGCCGGTGGAAATTTAGTTGGTGCAGCATTTTTAATCGAACTAGAAGCTCTTAACGGCAGAGATAAACTTAACGATTGCGGAAAAGTAGTTTCTATGTTAAAATACTAATATAGTAATAGATTAGGAGATATGAAATGAAAAAAATCGCAATTCTTTTAGCATTGTTATTAGTGCAAGCTCCAATGACTGTTAGTGCTGCGACTAATAATGTAAATTACAATAAACCCGCTCAACAAAAAACAAATTATACCAAACAACAACCTGCTAAACAAACAGCAAGACCTTATTCTCAAAAAAATGACAATGATTACTTGTTGAAATATAATATTGATGATTTGGAAGCAGCACCTTGGTTGAATGGTGGAAAAAGAAAAATCTAAGCAATAAAAAGTATTAAATAATTAAAAAAGGCTCAAACAATTAAGTTTGAGCCTTTTTGTGTTTATCAAATTTTAAATTATTTCAAATAGAAACTTGCATTTACATTTGTATATATTTTAATTGTTCCTGCTTCAATATTTACAGAAGATGCTTCTGGAGCTGCACCGTCCATTGATGCAGATTTAGCCATCATCAAAGAATTTCTGTAAACTGGATATCTGTTAGAGTTGTTCAATGAGCAAGTTGTATCAATATTCTTAATACCAACAACAGATGAACCTGCAGCTGTTGCTACAATTTCAGCTCTTTTTCTAGCTTGTTTTGTTGCATTTGATAATAAATCAGCGCATTGTGAGTCTTTTTCAGATAATGAGAAGTTCAAACTATCAACATCAGTTGCGCCTAAGGATAAAGATTTGTCGATAATTGTTGAAATCTTATCAATTGATTTTGTATGAACAATTACGTTGTTTGATACTTCGTATTTATCAAGAACTCTTTTATTGCTGTTATAAATATAGCTTGGTGAAGCTGAGAAATTAGATGTTTTTACATAATCTCCGTTTGCAGGAGTAATTACACTTTTCAAATAAGAATAAACCTTGTCTGAAATTTCTTTATTTTTTCTTACAGCTTCTTGCATAGATTTTTTATCATCTGTTTTTACAGAAATTGATACTTCCACAGTATCAGGAGAAACTTCTTTTTCTGCAGTATAAGAAACTGATACATAACCTTTATTCGTAGTGCTGTCAATACCGTTAACAGCTCCTGCCGGCAATGTCAAAGTTGGAAGAGTCAACAATACTGAACTTAGCATTGTTGCAGCAATAATTTTTTTCATAATACCTCCTATTTTAAATTTGAAAGATGTTCTTCTTTACTCTCTGTCTGTTGTTCTTTAGTTTCAACAGGAGTTGAAACGTGTGACAAATTTTTATCTATTGAAGATTTTTTTACTTTTTCAAAAATATCAGACTTGCTAATCATAGTATTAGCTTTTCTTATTTGAGATTGAATACGAGCTTGTTTCATAATCATATCTAACTCACTATCAGATAGTCCTTTTGTTTCTTGAAAAGATATCGGCATTTCATCTTTAGCAAGGATATATGTCGTAATAGCAACAATACCCCACAATAAAACACCTTGTAAAAGATTTAAAACTGGGAACATAAATAAGTTTACTAAATATTTGTTCCACAAGTGCATTGCAACCATTCCTGGGAAAATTACAAATCCTGCAAACAAGCATACACCCATAAATACGGCTGCAAATATTCCTTTAAAACCATCTATTTTAACAACTTTCATAATGCTTTAATCCTTTTTATTTTATCATTTCAAGAAAATCATTTTCTGTCAATATTATAACACCTAAATTTTGAGCTTTGTCTAATTTTGAACCTGCATTTTCTCCGGCTAAAACGTAAGATGTTTTTTTAGATACGGAAGATGATGTTTTCCCACCATGTGATTTAATAATTGCACTTGCTTCATCTCTTGTCATATTTTGAAGAGTGCCGGTTAGTACAAATGTTTTTCCTGCTAATTTATCAGATTTAGGTTTAACCTTAGAAACAGGATTAACCCCAAGTTCTTTTAGTTCTTCAATCATTTTAATATTTCGTTCTTCGTGGAAAAAGTCATAAATTGATTGAGCTATAATCCCGCCGATGCCTTCAATATTTGCTAAGCGTTCAACATCTGCATCTTTAATATCGTCTAAAGTCGCGAATTCGCCAGACAAAATATCCGCTGTTTCTTTACCGACATGACGAATTCCAAGAGCTGTTAATAATCTGTTCAACGGTTTTGTTTTTGACTCTTGAATTGATGTATAAATATTCATTGCGGATTTTTCTTTGACTAAATCCAATTGCATCAAATCTTGCATTGTTAATCTATATAAATCAACAGGGTTTGAAATAAATTTCTTATCGTATAACTGTTGAATTAAACTTGGTCCAACATTATCAATGTCCATTGCATCTTTAGAAGCCCAAAATTCAATTTTTGCACACATTAAACTTCCGCAATCCGGATTTTGACAATATAAACCGACTTCACCATATCTTTCTACAAGTTTAGCGCCACATGACGGGCAAACTTTAGGTGGTTTTACAATAGGTAAAGAGTCGTGAATATCGGTATCCATAACTTTTACAACTTTAGGGATAATTTCTGCTGCTTTTTTGATTAAAACAGTATCACCAATTCTTATATCAAGTCTTTTGATTTCGTCAAAGTTGTGCTAACTTGCTCTTGCAACTGTACTTCCTGCAAGTTGAACCGGTTCCAAAATAGCAACAGGTGTAACTACTCCGGTTTTACCTGTATTAACTTCAATATCAAGAACTTTTGTTGCAACTTCCTCTGGAGGAAACTTAAATGCTGTAGCCCACTTTGGAGCTCGAGCCGTAAAACCTAAGTCTTTTTGAATAGCAAAATCATTTACTTTTATAACAACACCATCGGTTGCATAATTCAAATCAAAACGTTTTGTAGCCCACTCGTTGCAATAATCAATTGCGCCTTGAATATCATCAACCAAACGGATATTTGGGTTAACTTTGAAACCAAGTTTTTTCAAATACATCATACCGTCATAATGAGTTTTGATATTTTTATCTTCTGCATCTTCAAAAATTCCGGTGTATGTAAACATTGATAAATCTCGTTTGGCGGTAATTTTACTGTCAAGTTGTCTTAAAGAACCGCTTGCCGCATTTCTTGGGTTTGCAAAAACCTTTTCTCCTTTAGCTAAAGAATCTTCGTTTAGTTTTTCAAAAGAAGTTTTTGGCATATAGATTTCTCCACGAACTTCAAGAGTTTTAGGCTCAAAAAGTTTCAATGGAATAGCTTTAATTGTTTTTAAATTAGGAGTGATATTTTCTCCTGTAACTCCGTCCCCTCTTGTTACTCCGAGAGTAAACAAACCTTTGTCATACGTTAGAGCAATTGCAAGTCCGTCGATTTTTAATTCACAAACCAGTTGAAGTTTTTTGTTGTATTCTTTGCAAACTCTTTCATACCATTTTTTTAATTCATCTGCGCTATAGGTATTGTCTAGGCTATATAAGCGGTATTTGTGGGTATGAGAGAAAAATTTTTCACTAACAGAACCAACCCTTTGGGTTGGGCTATCAGGTGTTTTTAATAGTGGATATTTTTCTTCAAGTTCTTTCAATTCCGCAAACATTTTGTCATAGTCAAAATCTGACAAATACGGATTTTCTTCGACATAATATTTGTAATTACTTTTGTTTATTTCATCTTTCAAATATTGAATTCGTTCTTCAACTTGCATAAAAATTCCCTCTCAATAACTTTTGAAAAACTATTAAATAATCATTAAAAGTTCACGAATAACTTTAGTTGCAACGGCCGTTGATACACCACTTGCATCATAATCCGGCGCTAGTTCAACAACATCTGCTCCCACAATATTAAAATCTTTTAGGTATTTAAACCAGCCAATAAGTTCGTTGAATGTCATTCCGCCTACTTCTGGAGTTCCAGTTCCCGGCATGATTGATGTATCAAGACAATCTAAATCGACAGTAATAAAGATATTTTTTGTTCTTAATGGCTCTAAATCATCATAATACTTGCATAAGGTATTGTGTTTTGCCATAAAATCCCATTCTTCTTTCATTCCGGAACGAATACCGATTTGTTTAATATTTTCTGGCTTAACAAATTTTGAAATATGACGAATAACAGCACTATGTGACATTTCTTCGCCTAAATATTCTTCTCTCAAATCTGTATGAGCATCAAAGTGAATAACTGCTAAATCATCGTAAAACTTGGATACGGCTTTAACTTCCGGTAGTGTTACCAAATGTTCTCCTCCAATACCGAAAACTTTTTTCCCGTCTTTATAAATATCTTCAACATTCTTTTCAATTTGTTCTAAAGTTTTATAAGTATTGCCAAGCGGAAATTCCAAATCTCCTGCATCGTGGAAGTTAACATCTTCAAGATTTTTGTCAAATTCAGGAGAATATTCTTCTAACCCCCAACTCGCAAGACGAATTTGTTCCGGTGCAAATCTTGACCCAGGACGATAAGATACTGTTCCATCAAAAGGTAAGCCTAACATTACAATATCAGATGACTCATAGTCTGGATTTTGCCCCATCCAAGTTCTGTCTAAAAATGGTCCTCTTAGCATTTATTTTCTCCTTAAAATTTATCCCTATAATAAAGATTTTACTATAAAAAAATAATGATGAAAAGCTAAATGTTTTTTAGATGTTCTATTTTTAATTCAGGTTCTAGAGTTATACCAATTGCATCAATTTGATAATTTTTGATTTTATTTTCTTGCAAATAAGATAAAACACCTGTTTTAATATTTTTATATTTATTGGGGGTAATTGCTTCCATTGGAGAGCCAAAGGCATTTGTTTTACGTGTTTTAACTTCGACAAATACGATTTTATTTTTGATTTTTGCAATAATATCAATTTCACAGAGTTTAGAAAAATGTTTGTTTCTTTCAAGAATTTGATAACCGTTTTTTATCAAATAATCGCAAGCTAAATCTTCTCCAATATTGCCAAAATCTCTGTTATTCATTACTTTCCCCTTTATAATTATAATAATTAAAACACAAAATTTTTACAAAAATATGAAAATATTTTATACAATAAAAATATAGTTATTTAGTATTAATGACCTTTTAAAAAGTTTATTATATAATTTATATATAGTTGAGAGAGGGTTTAATATGACTATTGACAATGCGTTGGTTATGATTTTGGCAGGAGGAGAGGGTAAAAGGTTATACCCGTTGACTAAGGATAGAGCAAAGCCTGCCGTACCTTTTGGCGGAAGATATAGAATTATTGATTTCGTGTTGAATAATTTTATTAACTCAGGATTTTACAAAATTAAGGTTTTAACTCAATATAAATCAGATTCTTTAAACAAACATATTACCAGAGGTTGGGCTTTATCTCCATTTTTGGATCAGTATGTTGATTTATGTCCGGCTCAAATGAGGGTTGGTAACGATTGGTATCGTGGAACTGCTGATGCAATTTATCAAAATATTTTTCATATAACTGATGAAGATCCTAGATATGTTTGTATTTTTGGGGGCGATCATATTTATAAAATGAAAGTTTTTCAAATGTTGGATTTTCACAAAGATAAAAATGCTGATTTATCAATTTCAGGTATTCCTATTCCAATTGAAGAAGCTTCAGAATTTGGAATTATGGAAGTTGATGAAAACTGGAAACTTGTTAATTTTGTTGAAAAACCTCAACATACACCAAAATCAATCCCTGGGCACCCAGAGTTATGCTTAGCTTCTATGGGAAATTATATTTTTGATAAAGAAGTTTTATTAGATGCATTAAATCGTGATGCGGCTATGCCAGAATCAAACCATGACTTTGGTAAAGATGTAATTCCAATGTTGATGAATGAGGGCAAGAATATTTATGTTTATAATTTTGCAGATAACTCTTTCCCTGGAATGACAGCTGCGGAACGAGGCTACTGGAGAGATGTAGGAAGTATTGATGCTTATTGGCAAGCAAACATGGACTTACTTGCTTATTCTCCGGAATTAAATTTGTATTCAAAGGAATGGCCGTTAAGAACATTCAATTACAACTACCCACCTGCGAAATTTGTATGGGAAGAGGGCGACAGAGTTGGTATGGCTACAAACTCTATGGTTTCAGAGGGTTGTATCATTTCTGGTGGTGGCTTATCACATTGTGTATTGTCTCCAAAGGTAAGAATTAACAGTTATTCAAATGTTACTGATAGTATTCTTATGGAAAATGTTGAAGTCGGTAGATATTCGCAAATCAGAAAAGCTATTATTGATAAAAATGTTGTAATTCCTCCTCATTCAAAAATCGGTTTTGATAGAGAAGAGGATTTGAAACGTGGTTTTCATGTTTCAAAAGAGGGAGTTACGGTTGTTCCGAAAGGTGCAATTTTATAATACATTTTGTAACAATTTATTGATTTTTTAATTTTTGAGGTACAATATAATTTGTGCCTCATTTATTGTAAATTTTTATGAATGTTTACCTCCAAATAAGGCAATTAATGTCCATTATATTACTTATATATTTGGGTAGGAATGTGTGTATGTCAATAGGCTCAATTTCAAATTCAATATCTCAAATACCCCGAAAAATTAATCAGGGCGTTGTAAATATTGTTCCTAAAATGACTATTTCAAATGAAAAAACTTTGAATGGTTTGAAATGGGTTGGGGAAAAAGTTTCTTCTCCCGAAAACAGATTGATTTTGGGTGTTACGGCCTTGATGTCGCAACCTTTTAT
>JBNMKP010000050.1:0-9327 GCA_050874405.1 bacterium | reverse complement strand
TTCGTACCCTATTACTTTTGCAATATGGACATTCTCGCATAATTCCCTCCCTTAGCTTACAGATTTATTATACCAGAATTCTCTCTTTATTGCAATGAATAGTTAACAATCTCAAAGGAGAGGGGTACAAAGGGTGTAGAATTTATGTTGATATTAATGGACTGAAACAACCAAATCGAATGGGGTATGATTTCTTTGCCTTTGAAGTTCTTGATGGAACACTCTATCCTGTCGGAGGTCCAAAAACCAGCTATTTACAACAAAACGATTGCAATTTTGATGAATCAGGTCAAAAAGGTTTTACTTGTGCGCAAAAAGCAATGAGTGATAGTGATTACTTCAAAAAAGTTGTTTATAAGATAAAATAGCCTAGTCAATAAAGAAGCTAAAAAAGGCGGCGGATTTGTAAATACAAATCCGCCGCCTTTCAAATTTATCTAAAATTTACACAGTTGCTACTGACTTTGATTTTTCAATACATTCAATTAATGTTTTAGCTACTGTATCTTGTTCTTCGTGAGTTAATTCTGGGAACATTGGAAGTGAAATAACAACTTCTGTATTCTTTTCGGTTACAGGAAGTGAACCAGCTCCCATTCCTAACCAAGCATTAACTTTTTGGAAGTGAAGAGGAATTGGGTAATATAACATAGCGCCAATACCTTCTTCTTGAAGCATTTTATGAACTTCATCTCTATTAGGGATTTTAACTGTGTATTGGTGGTAAACACAATATGTATTATCCAATTCTTTTGGAGTTTGAATATCAGCACAATCTGCAAATAATTTATTATAGTATGCAGCATGTTCTCTTCTTTTTGTATTCCATTCATCGATGTGATTAGCTTTCACTCTCAAAATAGCTGCTTGAATTTCATCAAGTCTGCTATTTACACCAAGTTCATCGTTGTGATAACGAACCATTGAACCGTGGTTTCTCAAAGCAATCAATCTATCTCTTAATTTTTCATCATTAACAGTACATAAACCGCCATCACCCATTGTTCCTAAGTTTTTAGTAGGGTAGAAGCTATAACAACCGATATCACCGAAAGTACCAACTTTTTGACCTTTGAAAGATGAACCGATAGCTTGGCAGCAATCTTCAACAACTCTCAAGTTGTGTTTTTTAGCAATTGCCATAATTGATTCCATATCACATGGTTGACCATATAAGTGAACAGGAATAATTGCTTTTGTTTTTGGAGTTATAGCAGCTTCAATTTTTTTAGGGTCGATATTGAATGTATCTGGGTCAATATCAACAAATACAGGTTTTGCACCTACCATACCAATAGCTTCTGCTGTAGCTACGAATGTAAATGCTGTTGTAATAACTTCATCACCTGCTCCGATATCTAAAGCTCTAAGTGCAATGTGCAATGCATCTGTACCAGAGTTCAATGCAACTGTAAAATTGCAACCAATATATGATGCTAATTCTTTTTCTAAAGCTTTTACGTTTGGTCCTAAAATATAGCAACCTGATCTCATTACTTCACATACTGCTTTTTCAGCTTCTTCGCCGATTTGAGCATATTGACGTTTTGAATCAAAAATAGGAATCATTTTTCTCTCCTTTACTTTCTACCTGCTAATAACTCATGACTCTATTATACCATAGCTTTATTGGTCTTTATATAAACTTTATATTAATATTTTCAAGATATTTTTGCGCAATTTTTTATCTTTATTTGTTTTATAACTAAAGTAGGTGAAAAATTGAAAATCAATCAAATTAAATCTTTTATAAGTCATACTCTGGTAAGAAAAACAAAACCGGTATTACCTCAAGATAAAAAATATTATTTGATAGAAAAACTTGACAAAATGCCGATTAAGAAATTTCCACGGGATTCTTGGGCTGTACCCAAAGATGCCGTGACATTTAAGCAAGTAAAAATTGGTAAAACTAAAGACCCTGAATATAGAAGAAATATCATAAGTTTTTATAATAACGAAAATAAAATCATAAGACAATTTCAATCAGGTACAGAAATTCCTCATACCTGCAAGGAATACAGTTATTCAGATAATTTGACAAAAGATGAAGAACTCGTTCATGTCAAAAAAATTCATACTGCAAAATTTCTACCAATTAAGGGATATCCTGATTGGCATGACACATCAGACGTTGAACAACTTATTCACACAGATTTAAACAAAATAAAAAAGCATACATTTGCTAAAAAAATTACAATCAAAAGAACAAAATATAACCTAGCATCTCTTGGCAAAAAATTCACAACAGTTTTCACCGAATACCCATTTAATTTAGGATTTGAGCCGAAAAAGAATTTAAAAATTCTAGGTGCAAATATTGAAATAAAAAAAGGAATACCTTATATTACAGGGACAATTGAATCTCCAACAGTAAAATTTCCGGAAGATGATAAATTTGTAGCATTTAGATTTTTAGAAAAAGAACAAAAACAAGGAGCTTTAGCTAAATACTTTTTAAAACAAAAAGGACTGGAAAGAGCAAATATTGAAGTTGAAACAGGTGAAGGATTGGTTCCTGAAAATGCCTCAGCTGTATTCACTCACGGATACGGTTCAATTTATTTCAAACAAATTCCTCAATTCACATCACCGGCAAAATCTGCAGGACACGAAACGGAACACGCATATCAATACTCTTTAATCGGGAGATTATTATACGGTGCGGATTCTGAATACGAGAAAAGATGTTTTAGAATTTTTGGGAAACTTCCATCAGAAACTAAAATAAAAGAAGCTGAAAAATATGCCGATGCAAAAGCAAAATATCCAAAAATCGATGATATAGAAGACTTATCTGAGAATAAAGGATACATGAATAATTTACTTGAAGTAAAAGCCCGAGAAGCAGGCAAAAAAGCCGAAAAAGAATATGAAACCGGACATCAGTTTCTTTTAGACCAATTCAAATATGTTCCGAATAACTATTACTATTTCTAATGCCTAATTTGTGGCGGAGGATTGTTTGGGTCATATTGAACAACAGGTTGTTGTTGGGATTGCATTGGTTGAGTTGTATAAACATTTTGACTATCTGTTTGGTTTGAAGAATACGAATCACCTGCAATAGCAGCATTTTCCTGAGGTTGTTGTGGCTGTAAAGCTTGAACGGGCATAGAATTATTATATCCGTTCATAAAATTATTCATTCGTTCTTCGGTATTTGAATATAAAGAGTCACTCTTTTCTATATCATCTAAAATGTGTTTTAATTCATCTTTGTAAGTTGAAGATTGTTTACAAGTTCTATAATTATCTAAGATTTTTAAAAGGGAACGAATATTTCCAGCTGCAACATCTTTTCTGGAGTCATCTGTTTGAACTCCATTATAAGTAAGTTCATACAAAGAAACTGCATTATGTTCTGCATAATCAAGATAAACACAAGTAGAATTTTTGAATAACAAATCTTTATTTTTGTTTAATTTTTGAGTTAAAAAGTCAGAATTTGATAAATATCGATAATATTTATCTGTCGTAGACATTTGAACATTGTTATCTAATTCATCAAAATTCATCTTTTCATCTAAAGATTTCAACTCTGTATAAGATGAAATTGAATAAGATAGCAACATTAAACCAAGAACTAAAATACTTATTCCCAATGCTAACAAATTATTATTCTTTTTATTCATCAAGCTCCCCTTTTGTAGAAATTATACAATAAAACCTAAAAAAATACCATTCATTTAGTTTATATGAAAAATTGGATATAGATAATATAATAATAAAAAAGAAATGAAAGCTGGATAAAAATGAAAAATAAATTTAAAACAACAAGTTTAATCATATTCCTAATTGGAATAATTTTTGTTAGCAGTCAAGTTTTTGGTGCCGTTGTAACTGAAAGAAAAATCAACAGACCAACAACAACTCAATCAAACTACCAATCAGGGAATAACTTTGCAAATAGCATAAAAATGTGTAAGCCTTATTCAGAGAATATGAAATCTGATTATTTAGGAATGAATATTAATTACAAATTAAAAATTGATGGTTGGGTAAATAACAAATGCAGACTTAATTTTACTGCAGACGTTGCAGGATTAAGTTCATCATTCAATAGCTTATATGGTGTAAATCCATCTGGTGCTTCGGTTTCAACATTTGCACCTAAAATCAGATGTGAATTTACAAAACAACAACTTCAATATGTTGGAGATTCAATATTAGAAGAACAATCTAGAAGTAACGGTGGAAGAATGCTCAAAGACCCTAATAGCATTTCACTTCCGGGGTTAAATAATTTAAGTGCATCTGACCAACGACTTCTCAATGTGGTTTTAGGACAAAATGCTTGTACCCTCCTTAATTCCGGAGATTTAGGCAATCTTATGAATTCACTTATGGGTTACTAATTATATAAAGGAAATAATATGAAAAAGATTACAAATTTAATTTTAGCAATTATAGCACTTGTTTCTGTACAAATTTCTGCAAATGCAATTCAAACAAAAGCAGTACAGGAACAAACTCAAATAAATCAAAATACTGCAAAACAAGCAAAAATCATGGCAGATGAAGTCGCTAATAGTTCTTTTGACAAAAAATTTGAAATACTTTCAGAAAAATATATCAACAATTTTAGAACTTGCGAACCTTTACATATTAATCAATACTGGGACATTTTTGGTCTTAAATTCGGGTTTAAACTAGATATAAATGGTTGGAATGGTGATAAATGTTCTTACAATTTCACGGGTAAATTTGATAGTTTAGGCAAAGATATCAGAGATGTTTTTGAAATTCCTATATCTGACGAAGTAATCTCAAAATTTGAACCAATCATCAAATGTGACTTTACAAAAGAGGAGTTGAATATTTTAGTTGATGCAATCATTGCAAGAAATCAAAGAAATCAAGACCAAATAAATCGAATTCTTAAAAATCCGGACGATTTATATTCTATTGCAATGAAAAAAGAAAAATTAACCCCAGAAGAAGAAAAACTTATTAAAGTTTTAGTTGGTGGTAAAGCTTGTACTATACCAAATCAACAAGAACTGATGAAAACATTTACAGATATGACAAATTCACTATAAAAATGAAAGAAATCTTTTTAAAAACAGAAGATAATATAAAAATTGCAATAAACTATATAAATAATGAAAATGAACCTGTTGTTATAATTTGCCCGGGGTGGTTTATGACAAAAGACTCTAAGGCTTTCCTAAAAATGTCAAATGATTTATCCAAATACTTTGATATTATAACAATAGATTTCAGAGGACATGGAAAAAGTTCCGGTTTCTACACATTTAGTGCAAAAGAAGAATCTGACCTCAAAACAGTTATTGATTATGCAAAAAGCAACAACTATGAACAAATTCACCTTTTAGGTTTTTCTCTTGGTGGAGCATTAGTTCTTCTTCAAGGCGAAAAAACGTCTAATGAAATTTCAAAAATAATTACTGTTTCGGCACCGAGTGAATTTTATAAAATTGAAAATAGAATGTATTCTCCCGATGCGTGGATTCCAACACTATTCCACAAGTTTGATCCTCGTAGATGGTTAACCATTCGAGCAGGAAATCCCTTTTTAAAGAAGAGAAAACCTGTTGATATTATACAGAATATAAAGTGCCCGACACTTTTTATTGCGGGAGAAAAAGATCCGACAGTCTTACCTTGGCATACAAAAAAACTTCATGATAAAGCCACATGCCGGAAAGCTTACAAATTATTTTCTAAAACAAGACACGCAGAAGATATCTATTTAGACTATCCAGAGGAATTTATTAAAACTTGTGTTAATTGGTTAAAAGATTGAAAGATTATTTGTGTTTAACATCAGCACTACCAGAACGATATCCGCAGAATGAGTAAATAAATGGCAATGCCCTTTCAATATGAATTTTATCTGCAAAAGGAATTTTTGCCAAAACCAAAATAGCAACGGCATCATCTAGATTTGCAATCATATCAATCAATTTCAATTCCCGTTTAGGCTTTTTAGCTTCTTTATCACTTCTCAATTTGTTTGATACGTACAATGCAGAATTTGAACCAATTGCAACACCGACACAAGAAGCAACGATTTTACAGAAATTGTTATTGAATTTCTTTGTTTTAGCACAAAGAGACAATGTTCCATCGACTAAAAGCATAGGGGCAGCAGTTAGCATCATCTGGAATGCTCCCTCTTTCCATTTTTTCTTTTTATCGGATTTTGTTTCGCCAATAGAACTTAATAAAACCCCTCCGATATTACCTGCAGCAGCCATAGAAAGCATAACTGGAACAGAATATTTGATATGAAAAGGATTTTTAAGCTCTTGTGCTTTCATAATTCCGACAGCAGTAAGAGCAACAGCAGAAGTAGAACCAATTCCTGCTAAAATTCTATCTTTCTTATTATTCGCTTCTTGAGCTTTTTGCTTACTTACATCAATATAACCGTAAGAAATATTCTTACGACTTGTTGAAAAACCACCTATTGTGGAGTTTTGAGCATTTATTGATGATACAGCCATATCAAAATCCTTTTAACAAGTGTTACTTATACAACAAAAAGTCACAAAAGTAAAATTATTTGCTAGTTTGTTAAGAATGCTTAATATCTGATAGAAAATGCTTGTTCTTTTGTTTTAGTTACACGAATTGGGATTATATCCCAAAATGCAAAATTCGGGACATCTTCTACATGAATTTTAGAAATTTCACCATTTGAATTGTACTCTGCGGAATATTTTCTCATGAGTTTATGATTTCTATCATAATGAAGTTCTGTAAGAATTTTACCATCTGAATCTTTTTTGAATTCAACATTAATAAATAAGTCATTATTCATATACTCAAAAGTGGAGTCATTAATTTGTTCTTGAGAAATTATTTTACCGTTTTCATCAAAAAATGTATGTTTCGAGGTTGAATATACATACTCTTCGACCTTTTTACCGTTGGAATCATATTTTACATACTTCAAAGCTTTTGCCATTGGATTTTCGTCTAACTCTGTTACAGGAGTTTTGAATAAAACTTCTTCTGTCGAAATTAAAACTTCTGAATCTTTTTCAAAAGTTTGACATTTTGTCATTAGATTTCCAACAAAATCACATTTTCTTGATACCGGAGGTTTGGAAATGCTTGGAAGAGATTTTATTTTCATCGTATCAAAATACTTGCTGTCTTTTAATAAAATTTCCAAAATTTCTTTTTGAGTCGGACTTGTTATAAAATTCGGAGTACGTTCATATAACAAACGCTCGTCAAAAATAAATGTATCAATTGACGGAATAACTTTTGGAATACAAAACTCCGGATTATCTTTTGTCATACAACTTTCCGTATTTTTCGGGATATCAAATTTTATTATATCCAAAGAATTTCCATCATTTTTTGTAAGGTAAATATAAGAAGTTACATTTTTGTCTTTAAAATATTCTTTAGGCCAAATTTTAGAAAAAACAACATCATCATTGTCTGCAATTGCAGACAATTGATTTATCACATCAATCTTTTGAATAGATTCTAAATTTTGGAAACCTTTAACAAGCAATGAGCTATCTGGTTTTTGCATTGCCAAAACAGAGTTTGATGTTATTGCTAATAATCCTAAAATTAATAATATCTTCTTATTCATTTTCACTTCCACTTTAAACTTATCCAACTATTGAAATATAACTAAAAATTTACATCTTTACATCAACTAATAATATTATTCTATTCGTGCTAGAATACAATTGTAAAAACTCCGGATATTATTATGAAAAAAATTGTTATTACATTATTTTTATTATTTTCTATATGCTTACCCTCAAGCAGTCAGGTTGTCCACATTACACTTGATAATGCCGTAAATCTTGCCTTAGAGAATAATCTTGATTTGAAATCTAAGAGGAAAAAAGCCGAAGAATTACAACAAGAAATCAAAATTGCAAATGCTCTGAAAAATCCACGATTTGAGTCAAATTTTTTAATAGGTAGAGTAACTAGAGGAAACTCCAGTCAATTCGGACTTTCTGTACCTGTTGAAGTTGCCAAAAGAGGAATTCGGAAGAAAATTGCTCAAACAAATCTTGATATAGTTGAAAAAGAGATTAAAGCATCAGAACATGATATAAAAATTGAAATAATGAAAAACTATTTCAACATTTTATACTTGAAGTCTGTTGTTCTTATCTTCCAAGAAAGAGAAAAACTTTTCAAAAACTTAAAAACAATTGCGGAACAAAAATCAAAAAAATATGTGAATTATGACGTTGATATTCTTCAAGCAGATATGAAATATAAAAGACAACTTGTGTATTTAAACAAAGCAAAAGCTGATTTACTAATTGCTCAATTCAAGCTTAATGACACAATGAATATAAAAAATTCTGAAAATATGTATGACACTATTGAAGAATCACTTTTTGCAAATGATTTAAGCTTGTTAAACCTTACACTTCTTCCATATCAAACAATTGAAGACACAGCAATGAAATACAGTTATTCTCTTGCGATTGCAGAATCAAATATTACAAAAAGCGAACAAGAAGTAACCCAAGCAAAAAGACAACGAATTCCAAACTTGACAATCGGTGGAGGTACCGCGTATCAAACTGCACACCAAACAGGAGGGGATTCTCTCCCTGGCGCTTATGTTGCAATTGGTGCAGACATTCCGATTTTATATTCATACTCTCCAGACATTAAGAAAGCAAAAATTGTTTTAGAACGTTCAAATATTGATAAAGATTCGTTTGAAAACCATTTAAAATATGCACTTAAACAAGATTATAACGAATTTAAATACGCAAAAGCAAATATGGAACATTATAAAAACATCTTGTCAGAATCACAAAAACTAATGAATACGTATTCAAAAAGATACGAAAAAGGGCAAACAAGCTTGCAAAACTTTATCCAAGTTGAAACAATGCACCAAGAAACATTGAAAGATTATATTGGAGCAGCCCAAGCATACTATGATTCTTATTTAAATTTGATGCATAATGTCGGACACGACATTCTAATGACAAATCAAAACTTATAATGTGATATTCTTAATCCAATCCAAATAAGATTTTGAACCCTTATCAATCTTTAAACTAACAATTTCCGGAATTTCATAAGGGTGAAGTTCTTTGATTTTTGCTTCTAATTTTTCATATAAATCAGATTTTGTTTTTATAATTAGCAAATATTCACTGTCTTCACAAATTTCATTCTTCCATTCATAAACAGAAGTCACTCCGGACACAATATTTACACAAGCTGCTAATCTATCCTTAACAAGATTATGCGCTAACTTCTTTGCATTTTCGATTGAATCTATAGTGCATAAAACTATTCTATATTCTGGCATACAAAACTCCTTTAATATAATTTGCAAAAATATAATAC
>JBNMKP010000049.1:0-9429 GCA_050874405.1 bacterium | reverse complement strand
GTTACCCACCCTAACCCTCCGTAATCAGTGAGGGAAAATAAAAACAAATAATATTGAACCCTCACCCCAACTCTAAGTTATGTGGCACGCAGTTTCTCACGGATCATTCTTCGTCGGTTCAGCTAGTGTCCCATTACAAAGGGCGAGTGGAAACGTAACAGACTTTTTAAATTTTTATGCAACGGTTTATCCTAATAACTATTTTTTCTAGCTCGGTCCATTTCTCGTTTTTGGTCTTTTTTGGCTATATCATCTCGTTTGTCGTGAAGTTTTTTACCTTTAGCTAGGCCAATTTCAACTTTTGCAAAGCCTTTTGTTATAAAAACTTCTAGTGGAACAATTGTGTAACCATCTTTTTTGATTTTAGAATGCATTTTTAAAATTTCTTTTTTTGTTAAAAGAAGTTTTCTTGTTCTTTCAGCTTCGTGATTGTATCTGTTGCCTTGTTCGTATGGCGAAATGTGACAATTGTATAGGGAAATCTCGTTATCTTCAATTTTGCAGAAACTATCTTTCAAATTTATTGCATTTTTTCTTATTGATTTAATTTCTGTTCCTGTCAAAACAATTCCGGCTACAAATTTTTCAAAAATTGTGTAGTCGTGAAATGCTTTTCTATTTGTTGTGATAACTTTTTTATCCATAGCCAAATTATATCACAGAAAAATTAAGATTTAGCTATTCTAGCTCGTTCATTTTTAATGATTTGAGCAAGTTTATTTTCTACAAGTTCAATTTTTTCAGGAAGATTAAAACTTGTGTGTGGTTTATGTATTGCTGTTGGTCGTTTTAATTTTGTAATTTTCCCATCTTTAAATTGGTACTTTGCATTATTTTCTAATGTATAGAATTTTTGTTTCAAATGGTTTCTAAGTCCTTGAAGTAAATCAACCTTTTCTGGTACTTCTTTTCCTGCAAGGAGTTTATCTAAATCAATTTCATTTATTTTCTTAGAGTTAAGCCCTTTTTCTTTTAAGAGGGCTGTTAGGTTCGTTAAATCATATTGCTTATTAATAATATTAATTTCACGTTGAAGAATTTTAGGGTTTGTTACTTTATAAAAAATGCCAAAAGCTTCTTTCATTATGAGTTTAATTGAATTTTTTTCAATTCGTTTGTTGTAAGGTTCAACGGGTAAAAAGACTTCATAGCCCATAGTTTCTGAGGTTACACCGTTGAATGCTAAATTTGTAGAGCTTTTATTTACTGCTCCTGGGTTACCAAAGACATTAACTTCAATTTCAGGATTAAGACTTTTTTTGAAAATATTTGAAAGAATTCCTGTTGAAATATTTTGATAGCCAAAGCTTCCTTTTACGTTTTCAAAAAAGTTGTCGCTCATTTTAATTGCTTGATTTAAGCGAGCTTGTGGAGTTCCTTTAATTTTGTTTAGTGGTAAATGAGTTTTTATGTGATCGATTCTTATTGCCATAGTACTATGTATAAATACTCTGAAAATAATTTTTGCTAGTTATATAAAAAACATTTACAATTGTGAGTGTTAGAAAATTCTTTTACTTGAGGAGTCGAAGTTTTGCAAATATCCATAGCATAAGGACATCTGGTGTGAAATTTGCAACCTGTTGGAAGATTTTCAGGTGATGGAAGTTCTCCTTGCAGGTGAATTCTTTCCTTTTCATCTTGGGGATTAAGTTCTGGAACTGAACTTAGTAATGCTTTTGTGTAAGGGTGTTTCGGATCTTTGAAAATTTCTTCTGTCTTCCCGATTTCAACTACTTCTCCAAGGTACATTATTGCAATTCTGTCTGATAGATATTTAATAACGCTTAAATCGTGTGATATGAATAAAAATGTTAAGTTAAAATCTTCTTTTAATTGTTTTAATAGGTTTATGATTTGCGCTTGAATACTTACATCTAGTGCGCTAACCGGTTCATCTGCAATAATAAATTCTGGATTAAGGATAAGTGAACGGGCTATTGCAATTCTTTGTCTTTGACCTCCGGAAAATTCGTGAGGATAAAGGTTTAGAGCGCTTTTATCTAGTCCTACTTTTTCTGTTTTTTCTTCTACAATTTTATTTATTTCTTCTTTATTTAATTTAGTATTTATAATTAGCGGTTCTTTCAAAATTTCGCCAATTTTCATTTTAGGGTTCAAGCTTGAATATGGATTTTGAAAAATCATTTGAACATTTTGATAAAACTTTTTCAAATCTTTGTTATGTTTAAGATTAAGGATATTTGCTCCATTTAAAAGGATTTCGCCACTATCAGATGGGACAAGTTTCATAATCGCTTTTGCAAGAGTTGATTTTCCGCAGCCGGATTCTCCTGCGATTGCAAGAATTTCACCTTTGTGAATATCTAGAGATACATTATTTACGGCATGAACGGTTTGAATTTTGCCGATTAGTCCTTTTTTAGTTTGGTACGTTACTTTTAGATTTTTTATTTCCAGTAAATTCATAAGAGAATTTTATCTTAATCTTTGGTCAAAATCAATTATACAAATGGTTGTAATAATTTTATAAATGCAGAAGTTCGTGAATTTCTAATCCAAATTGATTTGCAATTTTGAAAAGAATATCAAGAGAGGCTTTCTTTTCACCTCGTTCAATTTCTCCGAGATAATAGTCGTTAATCCCTGCTATTTCGGCGAATTTTTCTCTGGATAACTTCATTTCTTTTCGGAGTTTGTAAATTTTTTTCCCCAGTTTTTTGTAAAAATCATTTGACATTCTTATTTTATTTCTCTTCTGCCTTCAATTGCTTTGGCTATTGTGATTTCGTCAGCATATTCCAAATCAGCTCCGACAGGAAGTCCGAATGCAATTCTTGAAACTTTTATTCCAAATGGTTTTACTAATTTTGTGAGGTAAAGACTTGTTGCTTCTCCCTCAACAGATGGGCTTAATGCCAAAATGACTTCTTTAACTTCGTCATCTGTTAATCTGTTTAATAATTCTTTTATTCTGATATCATCGGCTCCGATTCCGTCCATTGGGGAAATTAATCCTTGTAATACGTGATATAATCCTTTAAATTCGTTTGTTTTTTCAATAGCAATAAGGTCTTTGGTTTCTGCTACTACGCAGATTGTTGACCTATCTCTTTGGGTTGAAGAACAAATTTCGCAAGGACTTGTTGCGGATAAATTGAAACAAATTTCACAAGTATGAGTGTTTTGTTTTGCATCAATTATTGCTTTTGCAAATTTTTCAATTTCTTCCATAGGCATTCTCAACAAGTGAAAAGCCATTCTTTGTGCGGATTTTGGTCCGACTGACGGAAATTTTTGAAATTGTTCTATTAATGTTGCTATTGATTTTGGATATATCATTGTTTTCTCTTTTAATATGTTTTTTATTTAAAATACTTCTCTCAGTTTTGAGAGAAGTATTTGTCAAGTTTTTTTTATTTGAATAACCCTGGGATTTTAATTCCGCCTGTTAATTGTGTCATTCTTGATTGCATTTCTGCAGAAGCTTTGTCGCTTGCTTCTTTCATTGCAGAAGAAATTACATCTTCTAACATTTCAACTGTTTCAGAATCAACTGATGATGGATTTTCAGGGTTGATTGCTTCCGGTTTAATAGAAATTGATTTGAATTTTCCTTGACCGTCACAAACAACTTTTACAGCTCCACCAGCTGCTTCTCCAGTGATTTCAAGATTAGCAAGTTCTTCTTGCATTACGTTAGCTTTTTTTTGAACGTTCTGAACTTGTTTCATGATGTTCATTAAATCCATACCCATAATTTTTTCTCCTTAGTCTGTTAATATCATTACTTTTTTTCTCGTACCTTTTATTATACAATAAAAATATGGAGAAGAAAACATATTTACAAGAATCAATAAAAAACGGACGGTTGATGCGTTGGAATATGATGCCTCTAAAAGTCTATATTGCTCCAATGAAATTTTATTCAAAACAGGGGCAGGACTTGAAATATCGCCAATATGTAAAACGAGCTTTAGATGAATGGCATAGGGTTTCTAATGGCAAGGTGTCTTTTATTGTTGTAGATAATTTACTTTCTTCAAATATTAATATTGATTGGAAAAGAGTTGAGCGTCAAGCTTTAGGTCATTGTTATTTTCAATACGATAAGTCGAATCGTTTGTATAGTGCAGAAGTTGCTATCGGGCTTACTGAGGGGCTTGTTCATGCAGATTATATGGACGAAGAAGAGGTTTACCATACGATTTTGCACGAAATTGGGCATGCTGTAGGCTTGGGGCATAGTCCTTTTAAAAGAGATATTATGTACACTCCTCACCAAAAAGGATTTATGCATGTAGGAGATGGAGATAGACTTTCTATAAACTGGTTATATACTTTCCCACAAGGTAAATCTGTAGCTGAAATAGCCTCTAAATATGGAGTTGGTGGAAGTGATATTGATGAAGTTGTTGCAAAAATTATTTCAAAACAAGCAAAAACAGAGTTTGAAAAGGTTAAAGATAATGTTGCGCCAACTCCACAAAGAAATTTGTTAGAAGAATCAGAAGCGATTGCAAATTTGCGTAAATATCACATGGCACTTCAAAACATTAAGATATCAAATGATTTAACCGAACAGATTCGCAAAAATTATCGAGATATGAACCAGTAAATTTGATTTTTTGTAAACAATATTTACCCTTTTTGCCAATAAATATTTTTTATGTATAATAAAATTGGTAGATAGATTCGTTTCTATCTTTAGGGATATAAGAAGGTATATAAAATATGACAGTTCAAGATTGGTTTGAAAAGCGTAAAGAGGCACAAATTCAACGTAGAGCTTTGGAGGCTAGAGTTGAAATTGAAGCAAATCCAGATTTGTGGACAAAATGTGTTCATTGTAACGCTCAATTGTTGAAAAAAGATATTGAAGATAATCAAATGGTTTGTCCTGTTTGTGATTATCACTTTAGAATAAATGCAAGAAAAAGAATTAAGTTATTGTTTGATGAGGGTTCATTTGAAGAAATGTTCACCAATATCAAACCTACAGACCCTTTGGAATTTGTAGATACTGAAAGTTATAAAGATAGAGTTTCTGCGGCACAAAAGAAAACCGGCCTTGACGATGCTGTAATTACCGGTGTTGGCTCAATTGATGGACATAAAGTTGCAACTGCTGTTATGGGTTTTGATTTTATGGGCGGTTCAATGGGTAGTGTTGTTGGAGAAAAAGTT
Organism: bacterium; assembly: GCA_050874405.1. Classification (GTDB taxonomy): domain Bacteria; phylum Cyanobacteriota; class Vampirovibrionia; order Gastranaerophilales; family Gastranaerophilaceae; genus Zag111. The sequence continues at coordinate 4,281 of JBNMKP010000049.1, read as the reverse complement.
ACACGCATTATGGAAAAAGCAATCGAATTGAAACTTCCTGTTTTAGTTGTAACTTCTTCAGGTGGTGCAAGAATGCAAGAAAGTGCATTGAGTTTAATGCAAATGGCTAAAACTTCTTGTGCTTGTGCAAGATTAGACGAAGCCGGTTTGTTATATATGAATTTAATTACCGATCCGACATTCGGTGGTGTAACTGCAAGTTTTGGAACTCTTGGAGATATCATTATTGCTGAACAAGGCGCAAGAGTTGGATTTGCCGGTAGAAGAGTTATTGAGCAGACAATCAGACAAAAATTGCCTGCTGATTTCCAAACTGCTGAATATTTGATGAAATACGGTCAGGTCGATGTTGTTTCATCTCGTAAAGATTTAAAAGCCACTATCGCTAATATTTTGGCTATGCATGAATAAGGAGTATGATTGATGGCAACAGCTATGGATTTTGAAAAACCTATATTGGAAATTCAAGAAAAAATTGAGGAACTAAAAAAAATGAGTTTGGAGTCCGGCATGGATTTGAATAAAGATATTGAAACATTAGAACAAGAAGCGGAAGATTTCAAAAAAGAATTGTTCGCAAATCTTGATCCGACACAGAAAATGCAGATTGCAAGACACCCAGAAAGACCAAAATTTTTGGATTATGTAAATCTTATGTGTACTGATTTTGTTGAGCTTCACGGAGATCACGTTGGTACAGATGATAGAGCAATTGTTGGTGGTTTGGCTAAATTAGATGGCAAACCTGTTATGATAATCGGAACAATGAAAGGTAAATCTACTAAAGAAAACCTTGAATACAATTTTGGTATGCCGCAACCTGAGGGTTACAGAAAAGCATTGAGACTATTCAAACATGCGGACAAATTCAATATTCCGATTGTAACAATTATTGATACCCCTGGAGCTTACCCAGGAATTAGTGCAGAAGAACATGCTCAAGGAGCTGCAATTGCTATGAATTTAAGAGAAATGGCAAAATTAAGAGTTCCTGTTATTGCAATTATTTCTGGTGAGGGTTGTTCCGGTGGCGCTTTAGGTTTAGCAGTTGCTAATAAGGTTTATATGCTTGAACATGCATATTACACCGTAATTTCACCAGAGGGTTGTGCTTCTATTTTATGGAGAGATGCTTCTAAAAATCTTGAAGCGGCTACAGCATTAAAAATCACAGCTCCGCACTTGTTGAAATTCGGTATTATTGATGGCGCTATTAAGGAACCAACTAGAGGTGCTCATACTGATTACGAATTTATGGCAACTGAAATGAAAAAGACAATTCTTGAAGCTCTTGACGAAATGTCTGGCATGAGTGGAGAAGAGTTGAGAACTCAACGTTATGACAAATTTAGAAAAATGGGCGCTTTTTTAGAAGGCTAATCAGATACAAAAACTAAACAATAAATTGAACGTCGGGACTCAAATCCCGACACAATTTTATAAGGGAAATATATGGATAAAAATTATTTTGAATTAAGACTGAAAATTAACCCAGAGATGGAAGATTTGATTTCTGAAATCTTCTTTGACAACTTTGATTGCGAGGGTGTTGTTTTAGCGGAAGAAACATACAAAGATTTGGAAATGGTTTCAACAACAGAGGGAACATTGAAAATCTTTCTAAAAGATGATGATTCAACCACATTTAAAGATATGAAATATGATGTTGAAAATGTCCTTGATTTATATAGAGAAGAATTTTTATCCAGAGGCTTGACAGATGAAGAATTAGGCAGTTGGGATTTTGAATTGGAAGAAAAAAAATCCGAAGACTGGTCACAAAAATGGAAAGAAAAATGGGACGTAACCCATGTTACTGATAAAATTGCGGTCGTTCCGGATTGGATTGATTATGAACCAAAGAAAGACGAAGTTATAATCAAACTTGAACCGGGGTGTGCTTTTGGTACAGGAACTCACCAAACTACACAACTTTGTATGGAAGCTTTAGAAAAATATATGAATCCGAATGATATGGTTGCTGATATTGGTATGGGGTCTGGAATTTTATCAATTTTAGCTAAAAAACTCGGAGCTTCTTATGTTTACGGTTGTGATACAGATGATACCGTAATTGAAGTTGCAAAAGAAAATGCAAAGAAAAATGATGTTGAAGCAACATTTGAGCTCGGAACAGCAGATAAAGTCAATGAAAAATTTGATTTTGTATGTGCAAATATTTTACACTTTGTTTTAGCTGAAATTATGGGTGACCTTAAAAACTTGATGAAAAAAGGTGCAATAATGTCTTTGAGTGGCATTTTGGACGAGAAAAAGCAAATGGTAATTGATGCTTACGAAAAAGAAAATTTAGAATTGATAGAAGAAATTCACCAAGATCAATGGACATCATTTGTAGTAAAAAGAGTTGACTAATAGGAGAAATAAAATGACAAAAACAGCAATAATTATACCTGCAAGATATGGTTCTTCACGTTTAGAGGGCAAACCGTTATTAAAAGTTGCCGGAAAATCTGTAATTCAATGGGTTTATGAAAAAGCTCAACAATCAAAATTAGCTGATATGATTATTGTTGCAACAGATGACCAAAGAATTTTTGATGAGGTAAAATCTTTTGGCGGTGAAGTTGAAATGACTTCTGTCAACCATAAATGCGGTTCTGATAGAATTATGGAAGTTGTTTCTCGTCACCCTGAAATTGGTTATATCTGTAATCTTCAAGGAGATGAGCCATTAATCAAGCCTGAAAGTATTGATGAAGTAATCAAAAATGTTAAAGAAGATGATAAGGCGGATATTTCTACTCTTGTAAGAGTTTTGACAGACGAGGAAGAGATAAATAATCCAAATCTTGTCAAGTGTGTAAGAGATATTAATGGATTTGCATTGTACTTTTCTCGTTCAAAAATTCCTTTTGAACGCAATACTGGTATCGCAACTTTCTATGGTCATTTAGGAATTTATGGTTACAAGAGAAAAGCTCTTGAATCTATGACAACACTTGCCCAAACACCATTAGAAAAGACTGAAAGCCTAGAACAATTGAGAGCTTTGGAAAATGGAATGAAAATTAAAACTTCTGTTGTAGATTTTGTTCCTGTAGGTATTGATACGAGAGAAGATTTGGAAAAATTCAAACAAATAGTCGAGAAAAAGTTGTCAAAAATCTAAAATACATGCTTGCAATTTTTCGTAACTTAGTGTAACATAATGTTATAAAAATATAGAAAAATAAACAAATCGTAATATTTCTATTTTTCGTATTATTTTGTGTAATATTTTTTTAAGTAAGTAAGGAAAAGACTATGTCAGAAAATGTTGAAATGCCTAATGAAACAGAAGATCGTCAAAGAATCCTTTTGGCAGATGACGAATCTAGTATAAGACGTATTTTGGAAACTCGTTTGAAAATGGCTGGTTATGATGTTTATACCGCACAAGACGGTGAAGAAGCTGTAGCCGCTTTTAATAAATACAATCCAGATTTAGTTGTCTTAGATGTAATGATGCCAAAAATGGACGGTTATGGTGTAACTAGAGAAATTAGAAGATCTTCAGACGTTCCAATTATTATTTTGACAGCATTAGGTGATGTTTCAGAAAGAATTACCGGTTTGGAATTGGGTGCTGATGATTATGTAATCAAACCTTTCAGCCCTAAAGAACTTGAAGCAAGAGTTAAAGCTGTTTTAAGACGTACAAATAACCGTGAAATGGTTACTCCATCAGGTAAGGTAACTAAAAACGTTATTACAACTGGTAATATCAAAATTGATACAGCACGTCGTCAAGTTTATAGAAAGAATGAAAGAATTAGACTTACAGGAATGGAATTCAGCTTGTTAGAATTGTTAGTTAATAATTCTGGTCAAGCATTTTCAAGAAATGAAATTCTTCAACACGTTTGGGCTTATCCGCCAGATCATCGTATTGATACTCGTGTTGTTGATGTTCACATTTCGAGATTACGTTCTAAATTGGAAACAGACCCTGCAAATCCTGAGTTAATCTTAACAGCTCGTGGAATTGGTTACATGTTCCAAAGAATTAACTAGTTTTATTTATGAAAAGGCTCTTAATTGAGCCTTTTTTAGTATAAGGAGAGCTTTTTGAATTTATATAGCGGCTTTTTTTCTAGCTCATCACGAAGATATTATGGAGATGATTTAATCCCTATTCCATGGGGCACTCGTTTTTTTATTATATTTATCGCCCTTTTAATCTTGGGTGGCTCATTGCAATTGGATAAGACTTTGGTGTGTAAAGGTCGGTATAGTTATTGTACAATAGAAAGTCACAATTATTTTAATATTAAAAAG
>JBNMKP010000048.1:0-9430 GCA_050874405.1 bacterium | reverse complement strand
TTTCCGTACCTTTCCTTCTGCCTTTCATCATTTTGCGGTATTTAGTCTTTTTAGGCTGTAACATTATATTTTGCTCCTATTATATTTATACCTTACTTTGCATCTGATGTTGTTTCAACATTTCTGCTACGTCTTGGACGTCTTGAACCTTTTTCGTCCTTGCCGCTTTTTAATTTGATGTTTTGGTCTGCTTTTTCACCTGGCATTAAGTTGCCTTTGAAAATCCAAACTTTTACACCAATTTTACCCATAATTGTATCAGCTTCTGCGAAACCGTAATCTACGTCAGCTCTTAGAGTTTGAAGAGGAATTCTTCCTTCTTTAGCCCATTCTGAACGAGCGATTTCAGCACCACCCAAACGTCCTGATACCATAACTTTGATACCTTGAACGCCAGATCTCATTGTTCTTTGCATTGCTTGTTTCATAGCACGTCTGAACGCGATACGTTTTTCAAGCTGTTGTGCAATAGCTTCTGATACTAATTGTGCATCAGCATCAATTCTTGCTACTTCTACAACGTTGATGATAACAGGTTTGCCAATGTATTTTGCTACTTCTTGACGAAGTTCATCAATACCTTGTCCGCCACGACCAACAACTATACCAGGTTTTGCTGTTACAACTGTGATTGTTGTATTTTGTGCTTTTCTAGCGATCAAAATTCTTGATACACCAGCAGCGTATAGTTTTTTCTTAACGAATTTTCTAATTTTAGCATCTTCTGCTACGAATGTTTTGTAGTCTTTCCATTTTGCATACCAGGTGCTAGCCCAGTCTTGGATTATTCCTACTCTAAATCCGGTTGGATGTGTTTTTTGTCCCATTTTATTACTTTCCTATTTTGTTGTATCACTAACTACTAATGTAAGGTGTGATGTACGTTTCATTCTTGAATACATACGACCTTGTGCTCTTGTTCTTGCACGTTTGTATGTAACACTTTCGTCAGCAAAGATTTGAGAAATCTTCAATGATTCCGGAGCTACGCCATATTGTTCACGAGCGTTTGCAACAGCAGCTTTCAAGTTCTTTTCAACTACTCTTGCCGCAAAATAAGGCATAAAACGTAACATATCTTGAGCTTCAATAACAGCCTTACCTCTAACTTCATTGATTACTCTACGAAGTTTTCTTGCTGTCATTTTTATGTCTGTTTGTTTTGCTTTTGCTTCCATTTTTATTATCCTTTATTTAATATAAATATCACTTTGGATTATTTGTACTAACCTCTTTTTGCAGTTTTATCTGAACCTGCATGACCTTTGAAAAGTCTTGTCGGAGCGAATTCGCCTAATTTGTGTCCAACCATTTGTTCTGTAATATAAACAGGTACGTGAGTTTTACCGTTGTGTACAGCAATTGTATGGTTTAACATATCAGGTACAATCATTGATGCTCTTGACCAAGTTTTGATAACTTTCTTTTCAGAGTTAGCATTCATTTTGTCTATTTTCTTTTGTAGAGCTTCTTCTACATATGCACCTTTTTTTAATGAACGTGCCATTTATTTCTCCTTTTACTTCTTTGTGATTTTGGTTTGGAGAAAGGTAATGTTACTTACCTTTTCTCCTTTACCTTAATTATCTAGATTTTTTTCTTCTTCTAACGATTAGTTTATCTGAAGCTTTTCCTTTTTTACGAGTTTTGTAACCTAGAGCTGGTTTACCCCAAGGTGTTTTAGGGTTTCCACCAGGACCAGTTTTACCTTCACCACCACCGTGAGGGTGATCGCAAGGGTTCATTGTTACACCACGTACTGTTGGTCTGATACCTAAGTAACGTTTTCTACCAGCTTTACCGATTGAAAGGTTTTTGAATTCTGAGTTGCCTAACATACCGATTGTAGCCATACATTCTTTTCTTACCATTCTCATTTCTGATGATGGAAGTTTGATTGTTACATAGTTACCTTCTTTAGCCATAACTTGAGCAGCATTACCTGCAGCTCTTACCATAACTCCGCCACGACCAGGGTTCAATTCAATATTGTGAACGATTGTACCTAACGGAATTAATTCTAGTGGAAGTGCGTTACCTGTTTGTACAGGAGCTTCAGGACCACTTACAATTGTATCGCCTACATTCAAACCTTCTGGAGTTAGAATGTATCTTTTTTCACCGTCTGCATAGAAGCATAGTGAAATTCTTACGTTTCTGTTCGGATCGTATTCAATAGTTTTAACTGTTGCAGGTACGCCGAATTTTTCTCTTTTGAAATCGATTACACGGTATGTTCTTTTTACACCGCCACCTTTATGACGACATGTAATTCTACCTGTATTATTTCTTCCTGCTGTTTTATTCAATGATTTTAACAATGATTTTTCAGGAGTTGATGTTGTGATTTCTTGGTAATCACTTTTTGTCATGCCTCTTTGTCCCGGAGACGTCGGATTAATTTTTCTGATTGCCATTTTAATTTTTCTCCTTTTACTGGCTTTTGTGTTTATCTTGGGACTTATGCCTAATTCGCCCCGCTATTTGGCTTAGTGTTTACTAAACTCCAACAAATTCAATTGGTTCGCCTTCGATTGTTACGATAGCTTTTTTAGATGAATCTGTTCTTCCGAATTTATAACCCATTCTCTTTTCGTGAGATGGCATATAAACTGTTCTTACTTTTTTAACTTTTCTTCCTGGAAAAGCTAATTCAACAGCTTTAGCAATTTCAACTTTTGTTGCATCTTTTTTTACTTCGAAAGTATATTGTGCATTTTCTGTTGCTGCCACTGATTTTTCTGTAATTAATGATTTTTTAATTACGTCATATAGTCTTTCTGTTTCTTTACTCATTATTGCAACCTTTCTGTAATTTCATTTACAGCAGATTCAGTCATAACAACAAAATCAGCTTCCAATAAATCTTTCACATTTAAGTTTGTAGGTAATAAAAGTTTTACACTTGGAATATTTCTTGCTGATAATTCTAAGTTTTTGTTTTCATCAGCTTTTGTATTCGCAACGATTAAAACTTTACCGTTAACATTCAAAGATTTTAATGCACTAACCATTAATTTTGGTTTTGGTTCAGCAATTGTTGAGAAATCTTTAACTACAACAATTTGAGCTTCTCTAGCAGATAATGCTGATTTCAAAGCTAATTGTCTAGCTTTTTGAGGCATGTTGAAAGCATAACTTCTTGGTTTTGGTCCAAAGATTACACCACCACCTGCAAACAATGGTGAACGAAGTGAACCAGCTCTAGCTCTACCTGTTCCTTTTTGTTTCCATGGTTTTCTTCCGCCACCAGCAACTTCTGCTCTTGTTTTAGCGCAAGCATTACCTTGACGAGCATTGTTTAATTGTCTTCTCAATGCTAAGTGCATTACATGTAAATTAGGTTCAACACCGAAAACACTTTTTTCTAATGTGATTTCGCCTAATTTTTCTCCATTTGTACTTAATATTTCTTTTGACATTTTTGTTTTTCCTTTAAATTTACTGTTCTTTCGTTTAAGACTGCTTACCGCTTGCTTATTTGCTTTATTTGGCAAGACCAGCCGGTTTTTATTGACTTGTCCTTGTCGAGTTAGAGATTTTGGGTTTATTAACCACTTATACAATCAAAGATTGCTGATGGCTTACGCATTCCATTTAGTTCTTGTAGGAACGATTGTAACCAATCTACCTTCACAACCAGGAACTGATCCTTTAACTAATACTAAACCGTTAGCTGCATCAACTTTAACTAATTTCAATTTAGTAATAGTAACTCTTTCGTTACCCATGTTACCAGCCATTCTTTTACCTTTGATAACACGGCTAGGAGTTGTACCTGCACCGATTGAACCAGGTTCTCTGTGGTTTTTAGAACCGTGAGCCATAGGTCCTCTTCCGAAGTTCCATCTTTTTACTGTACCTTGGAAGCCTTTACCTATTGATTTTCCTGTTACGTCAACTTTTTCAACATTTTCTAATACTGAAAGTTCAACTTTATCGCCTACTTTGTAGTCTTGAGGATTTTCAACTCTGAATTCCTGCAAGTGTCTGTAGTTAGATAAGTTATTTTTCTTGAAATGACCTAATTGAGCTTTTGTCAAGTGTTTTTCTTTAGCTGCAACTGTACCAACTTGGATTGCGTTGTATCCATCAGTTTCAACTGTTTTAACTTGAGTAACAACAGTTTCGTCAACTTTGATAACTGTTACAGGGATAGCCAAACCTTGTTCGTCAAAGATTTGAGTCATTCCAACTTTTTTTCCTATTACACCTAGTGTCATATTTTACCTTTCTAGCAAACTCCTCCACTTCTAAGCTAAATTAAGCTAATTTGCTTTGGATTTGCATTTTCTCTTGCGAGCGCTACTTGCTACTGTTCTTTACCTTTGGAGGACTTTCACCTCCCATACCGCAGAGGGTATGTAGTAGATCACATTATTATGCATAATGCTTATTCAATTTTCACAAAGACCGGAATCTTAGCAAACTATCTTGCTTCGATATCTACTCCAGCCGGTAAATCTAATCTACGTAACTCTTCCATTGTTTGTTGAGTTGGTTCGTATATATCGATAATACGTTTATGAGTTCTCATTTCAAAATGTTCACGAGATTTTTTATCAACGTGTGGTGATCTCAAAACGCAATATATACGTCTTTTTGTAGGTAAAGGAATAGGTCCAGCTACTTGAGCGTCTGTTCTTTTTGCTGTTTCTACGATTTTTTCAGCAGATACATCAATTAGTTTGTGATCATAAGCTTTCAAACAAACTCTGATTCTGTTTTTCTTAGTGCTACTTGCCATTTGCATTCCTTTTTCTTTTTTCTATGTACTACTTCGTCGTACCTATCAAGGCGAAAGCCTTTCTATTACGACTCCTGAAGTTCGCTATTTAAAATATTTCGGATATTTTACCACTATACTTCAAGCATATATATCTTAGGATAAACAAAACACAGTGTCAACCGTGCTTTTGCATGTTTGTTTAGTTTTGTAACGATGATGTTTCTATAATATTTTCACCATCTAAAACATCATCTAATTTATCAACTTTTGGGAAGAAACTACTTATTGTTTCTCTGGTTTCAACTCGTCTTTCCACAGAATTTGCCATTTTGGTTGCGCATTTTGATGCTTCTCTAAAATTTGCCGGCAAAATATCTACAGGGTGTAAAGAATTTGCTGCGAATGATTCAAGTGAATATTGGATATTTGACTTTATGTTATGGAAAAATTTTCTCAACCCAGAAACTTTATGAGTTCTGTAATAGTTATCTTTATCCCTTAATTTTTCAATAAATTTTTCAAAATCTGTCTTTGGGTAATCGCCTTTGACAGGAAATATTTTTGTTTGTTTTTCTGGAGCATAAAATTTCTTAGCATCTGCGCTTGCAGCAGAAACGATAAATGAATTGTCTTCTGCATTATATGACAAGTTAAAATGAATATTGTTTGCTTGTTTGTCAATAATATCTTTTACACCGTAAGCAGCAGCTTTAGCTCGTCTATGCTCTGTTACAAATCTTGTAAATTTGTCAATATCCTTTGGAGGTAAAAATGTTCCAAAAGAAGGACTTCTATGTGGGGTATTGTTCTGTATTTTCATTTTTTAATCTATCCTTTATGTATCTATAAAATGCGATTCTATTTTTTCCATATTTTTTGCGATTTTAGAAGCTCGTCTTAATGCATCAGGAAGTAAATTTTCAGGGCGAGTAATCAAGGCTTTAGTTATTGTCGCAAAATCTTCCACTGCATAAGGCAATGCTGCTATTGCTTTTAAAATTTTATGTTTTCCAAAAGTCGGGTGAGCTTCTAAAAATCTTTGATATTTATCATCTCTATAAACTATTGTTTTGTCAGTTTTTGTTCCGTATTTAGAAGCAACACACGGAACTTCAATTGGTTTTCCTAGCACTCCATTTTTAGGAATAACAACAAAAGCATCATTTGATTGGATTAAACCACTATGTTGTGCGGGCTTAAAATAAATATCATAGTATTTATTTTTGCTTTGTTTCCTACAAAATTCTTTATATGCAATTTCATGAAACGGAGTTATTGCAAGTTCCTTGCGGAAATATGCATTCATTCTTTTAAGACTTTCCCCTCTTGGTTTTCTCATAGACATACCAAATGACGGGGTAATTGGGGTATTATTATCTACTTTCATTTTTGCTGTCCTTTGATATTCAACTATCGTGTCTTTAATTTTACTCACAAGTATTAAAGCACGTAAAAATATTTTTTGCTAATAAATTTTTTTAATATTTTTTAATTAGCAAATCTATATGAACCAAGATATCTGAAAAATGAAGTTTTTGGACGAATTTCTTCAATCGCTTTTAACATATTTGTATTTCGTAAATGACCATCAAAATTTACGATAAAAATATATTCATTCGGTTCAATCTTAGATGGACGTGAAGAAATATATGAAAGATTTATATCATATTCCAAGAATACTTTTAAAATTTCAAGCAAAGCCCCAGGAGTATGATTTGTTCTAAAAGCAATTGTAGTTTTATCTCTACCTGTAGGCTTTGTTTCCAGATTTCCAATCAAAATATATCTAGTCATATTATTTTTATCGTCATAAATATTTTCTTTTAAAATATTCAATCTACAAGTTTCTGCAATTTTTTTATTTCCGATAGACGCATAAGTCAAATTATGATTTGCTAAATCATAAGCAGATTCAAGCATAGATGGCGCTTCTATAACATTCAAATTCCGAGGAAGCTCATTTTGAATAAACCCTTGGCATTTACCAATCAATCTTGGAGTTGCAATTAAACCGGTAATGCTATAAAACTCTGTCGTCTTAGATAACAAACAGTACTCAATAGGTAAAATCATCTCAGATACAATTCTAATATTTGGGTCTTTTGCCATAATTAAAGAATCTAAAGATTCCCTAATCGTACCGTCTAAAGTATTTTCCGCAGGTAAAATCCCTAATGTATCCGGATTATTTTCAACATATTCAACAATTTGTTTTATAGTCTTTAATGGAGTTGAGAAGCAAGATATATTATGTTTTGCACAAAATTCATCTTTTGCCATTTCGGAAAAAGAATTCACCGGCTCTAAATATGCAATGTTTTTTATTGTTTCAAAAGTTGACATTTGCTTAACTCCATATTTCAATTAGAATTATAACAGAAATAATTAATAAGGGAAAGAGTATGAGCAATATAAAATTTGGAACAGACGGTTGGAGAGCAGTAGTCGAGAAAGATTTCAACGAAGAAAATGTAGCAATCGTTTCTAAAGCAATTGGAAAATATGTTTTTGATAATTATGGAATTTATAAAACTATAATTGTCGGTTATGACCCGAGAAATATGGCAAAAGAATTTTCAATGCAATGTGCTGAAATTTTAAAAGACCTAGGTTTCAAAGTTTTATATAGTGATAAAGTTATTCCTACTCCGGTTTTAGCATTCAATGCAAAATATTTAGATGCTTGCGCTGTTATGTTCACTGCATCACACAACCCTCCGGAATATTTGGGGATAAAATTTATTCCGGATTATGCAGGTCCTGCAACCAGTGAAATTACAGACGAAATTGTTTCTAATTTTGGAAAAGATTTTCAATCTCATATCAAAGGTAAATTAATTTACACAGATTTTTCAAATAATTATTTCAATAGAATAAAAGAAATAATTGATTTCCAAGCCATAAAAGATGAGAAAAAGCACATAATTTTTGACGGATTATATGCAGCAAGTATTGGATATTTTGACAAATTATTATCCGATAAAGGAATTGAATACGATAGCGTTCACATGTTCCACGATCCAAATTTCGGGGGTGGCATGCCAGAACCAAAGCCTCAATACCTGGGAGAACTTATTGAATATATTAAAGCTCACAAAGATTATGTCGGATTTGCAAACGATGGGGATTCTGACAGATTCGGTGTTATAAATGAACAAGGGGAATATGTTACTCCAAACGAAATTATTGCAATTTTATTATTCCATCTAAAAAAACACAAGAATTACGCAGGACCACTTGTTAAAACAGTTGGTGCAAGTTTGATGTTAAATATCGTTGCAGAAAAACTTGGAGTAGAAGTCATTGAAACACCTGTCGGGTTTAAACATGTTGGAGCTGCGATGAGAAAATATAACCCAATCATTGCAGGAGAAGAATCCGGAGGATTGAGTATTCAAGCTCATATACCTGAAAAAGATGGGATTTTAGCAAATTTGCTAGTGCTAGAAGCTATGGCTTATGAACATAAATCACTTGTTCAAATGCAAAATGATTTAGCAAAATTTGTTGGTTGCAAATTCTTCAACACAAGAGTTGACAAAAAATTACACGACACATCTGAAATTAAACCCGTACTTGAAAAATTCTCAAATTTGGACGAAATAATCGGACAGAAAATTTCTAAAAAAGATTTCAAAGACGGAGTTAAATTGTACTTAGAAGACGGTAAAACTTGGATTCTTGTTCGTCCATCAGGAACAGAACCTCTTTTGAGAATTTACATGGAAAGTGACTCGCAAGACAAAATAGAAAAAATTAAATCTACTTTGTAACAAATTGCATTGCTCTTTTGTAAGATGTAGTATTATAACCTTTTTCTATATATTGAGGATATTTTGTCTGAATATATTTATAAGCTCGTTTAATTCTTTTCTCTCCAGACGGGTGGTCAGAGAAGAAATCAAAATAGTTGCCGGAAATTTTATTCAGCAATGAAATTGAAGCCAAAGGATTATAACCCGCATTTACAAGGTAATCAATACTTGCCTTATCAGCTGTAGTTTCTTGACCTCGAGATAATTTTTTATTCGCAACTCCTCCTAAAACAGTTCCACCTGCTAAAATAGCCCCTGCCTTTGTCATTTTTGAAGAATCACTAATAACTCCCAATACAGACAATGCCGTTCCGGTTACACCGGTTACAGCCAAAGCAGTTTTTCTTGCAATACTTTTCTTTACGTGAGTTTTTGAAACATGCCCGATTTCGTGCCCAATTGCAAAAGCTAATTCATCTTCGGTTTCAACATATTTTAGCAAACCGGTATTCACTTCAATTTTATTATTTACATCAGTAGAAGCATTTGCCTCTTTATCTTCAACAACAACAAAATAAATCTTCTTGTCTATTCCGCTATTTGAAACAAGTTTCGTTCCAATATGATTTATTGTATTAAAAGCTTGTGATGAAGACCAATTGTCATAATAAGGTTTGATATCAACAGACACAGAACCTTTCAAAACTCCATCTGATTCAACAGCATTGAGTTTTTGCTTGCTATTTTGGACAGTTTGATTTGGCAATGTATAAGAATAATTTGGCTTTGCACAAACTGAAACAGGCATAGCAAGAATTAACCCTACTAAACCTGTAACAATTATACTTTTGAATTTACAAATTAAATCATTTCGCCTTTTAAATACCATGTTTTTACACCCGTGATTTTTACATTCACAAATTCACCGGTCAAATCTTTGTCATAA
>JBNMKP010000047.1:0-9573 GCA_050874405.1 bacterium | reverse complement strand
TCAACTTACAATGGATAAACCGACATACTCAATTATGACGGGCGAATTCAAAGAAGATGCCAATTCAAATCTAAATATTGCAAGAATTGTTCCGATTTATACCGTTTGTGAAGATTTGAGCATCAAAACATTACGCAAAGCGATTTTCAATGCAATTGAGCTTTACAAAAATGATATTAAAAATATTGTGCCGGATTTTATTAGAGAAAGACTTGGCATTATGGACAAAAAAGATGCGGTTAAACAAATTCACTTTCCAGAAACAATGAATGATTTAGAACATGCCAGATTTTCACTAATCTTTGAAGAACTGTTTCTAATCCAATTAAAACTCATCAGACTTAGAGAAAATACCGCAAAAACGACTTCTGCATACAATTTACAAGTTCATAAAGACGGATTAGTGCAAAAATTCATTGCAGGTTTGCCATTTGAATTGACTTCCGGACAAAAACAAGCAGTTAATGAAATTTTGCAAGATATGAATTCTGATGCCCCAATGCAAAGGCTTTTGCAAGGTGATGTTGGTAGTGGTAAAACCGTCGTTGCAACAATTATGTTACTTGCTGCTGTCGAAAACGGATATCAAGGAGCTTTGATGGCACCAACAGAAATTTTGGCTCAACAACACTACAACAACCTCGTTCAATGGTTAACCCCACTAGGTTTAAGTGTCGGACTATTTTTAGGAAGCCATGGCAAAAAAGTTCGACAAAAATTTGAAACAGATTTGAAAAACGGTCAAATGAATATCGCGGTCGGAACTCACGCACTTATTCAGGAAAATGTAGATTTCAACAATCTTGGCGCAATTGTTGTCGACGAGCAACACAGATTCGGAGTTAAACAAAGAAACATCTTAAAGAGAAAATCACAAAATCCGCAAATGCTTACTATGACAGCAACTCCAATTCCAAGAACATTAGCACTTACCGTTCATGGAGATTTAGATTTGACGGTAATAAATGAACTGCCAAAAGGTAGAAAACCAATCAAAACAATCCTTACAGGCTCGCATAGACAGGTTTGGGATTTGATTAAACAAGAAGTTGAATCAGGCAGACAAGCTTATATTGTTTATCCGTTGATTGATGAAAGTGAAACACTTTCGGCTAAAGCAGCCACAATTGAAGCCGAAAAACTGCAACAAGAAATTTTTCCTCAATTCAAAATCGGATTATTACACGGGAAACTTAAAAATGACGAAAAAGAAGAAGTAATGAAAGACTTTAAAGACGGGAAATATGATATTTTGGTGTCAACAACAGTTGTAGAAGTTGGAGTAGATGTTCCAAATGCAACAGTAATGGTCATTGAAAATGCCGAACGATTTGGACTTTCACAACTTCACCAATTACGTGGACGTGTTGGAAGAAGTTCATTACAATCATATTGCGTATTAATCACTTCTTCCCGTTCTCAAGAAACTCGAGAACGATTAGGAATTATGACCGAAACAAATGACGGTTTTGTCATAGCTGAAAAAGATTTGCAATTACGAGGCCCAGGGGAATTTTTAGGAACGAGACAATCCGGTTTACCGGATTTAATAATTTCTGATATTGTAAGAGATGCAAAAATTCTTGAAATAGCGAGAAACGAAGCAATAGATTTTGTTAAAAACTATAATATTGATGACTTTCCAATGCTCAAAAACGTAACTTCACTTGAAATGTTCACAGGACTTGATATCTAAAATTTTGTCAATTCTGAAACCGTTGTATCCATTTTGTCAGCTATTTCTATCAAAGTATCAAGAGAGGGTTTTGAAAACGCAACTTCAATTTTACCCATAAAATTCAAAGAAATACCTAATTTATCTGCAAGTTCTTGTTGAGTCAAACCAAGCAATTTGCGACGCATTTTGATATTTTTACCCAGATTTTTATAGAAAACCTCGTTCATATACGTACAGTTTATACGTAAATTTTTGTAAATTATACGTACTACTAGTACGTAAATATGGTATATTATTTTTTGAATAGAAGAAACTATATACATTCAAAACAAGGGAGTAAAACGAAGAACACTATAACTTAGAATAGGATAACCAAGTGTCAGGAATTACGACGTCGCGCTGTATAATAAATTACAAACCGAGAAATTCTCCTCGTAAGGACAGCGAGCAAAAGCAATCCAACCAATAGAAATAATAAATAATAAAACAAAGAAAGAGGAACAAATGAACGGGAATAAAAATCATGTCATTACGAGGAAAGTTTCAGGTTCTCAAAAAGTTAAAGAGATTCTGAATCAAGTTCAGAATGACAATTATAAAAGAGTCGCATTCACCTTAGCAGAAGTTCTAATTACCCTCGGTGTAATCGGAGTAGTTGCAGCATTAACAATGCCAACACTTATCACAAACTACAAAGCCAAAAAGCTTAGAACTCAATTTTTGAAATCTTATTCTACTATCCAACAAGCGGCAAAATTGATGCAATCCGAAGATATTGCAATTGATCCATCACAATTTGGCTATTTGGAATTTTCGAAAACATTTGGCAATTTTTTGCAAGCACCACTTGATTGTACAAATAAAACAACTATTCCCTGCTATCCGTATCAGAAAGCAGGAAACAACCGATATAAATCACTAAACGGAGAAAGTGTTGTAGGATTTTTTTATAATGATGCAGGGCAATTTGTAATGCAGGACGGAACACTTATTTTGTTTGATTCTCCACATTATTGGGACGAGAATGGAATTGAAATATATACAAATGTTATAGCTGTAGATATAAATGGATACAAAAACCCACCAAACCGTTGGGGATATGATGTTTTTGCTTTTGAATTCATTGATGGTGAAATTGTCACAGTGGGGGATAAAAAATCACACTGGGCAGATTTAGAAAAATACTGTTCAAATAGTTCAACAGATGGAAATAACGGTTTTGCCTGCGCTCAAAAAGCTAAAGATGATACAGACTATTTCAAAAAATTAGTAAAAGAATTCAAATAGAATAAATTTACACCTTGCTGTGCTCTTTGAGCCACTGAACATGAGACATCAAATCTTTTATTCTAAATTCTTGTCTATCTTTTTTATTAAAAATCTTTTCTGACATCAAGATGTCACGCTCAGTCAAAGAAAGAAAAACAGAAAAAATATTGTTTTTCTTATTTCTTTTAACAAGCCTTGAACCACCGACATTCGGATCTATATGTTTTAGGACAAGTAAATCTTTACCTGTTTCTACATCTTTATTAATGGAAAGCATAAACTCATCACTACCAAATTGCAAAATATCATCAATTTTTTTAATAAGCCCAACTTTCAACTCTCGGCGAGTTTCCTTGTTATTCAAACACTCAGTAAGTCTTTCTTGCAAAACCGGAGATAACTTTGTACCAAAATTTATATTAGAATTATTATTTACTAAATCCATAAAAACTCCTTTTACGGATTTAAAAACAGAAAAAAATAATTTTTGCTACTTAAATTCTTTAACTATTTTTTTGAAATAGTCTGTATCATCTTTAGCTTTTTGGGCGCAGGCAATACCATTATAAGCACTGTTAGAGTCTTTACTGCAATATGCATCCATATTATTATATTGAGTTTTTGAATTCCCCATTGGTCGAAGTTCGCCATCTAAAAATTGAAAAGTAAATAAATCATATCCCCATCGATTTGGAGGGTTGTTATAACCATTCAAATCTACTGAAATCCAAATATAATTATTAGACACTGCATTTTCAAAAAATAGTTGGGAACCATCTTGTAATACAATTTGACCATCGTCTAATATTATTATAGGTGTAGAAGATTTATTATTATATGTTTTGTATGGTTTCATTTGTATATAAGAACTTACATCGTAACATGGTGAGATTTTTTTAAATCCTGCGGCATAGCTACCACAGTCCATAGGAGCTTGCAAATAGTTCATAAATGTTCGATAAAACTTAGTCTCTGCTGTTTTGCCATATTGTGTTGGGTCAAGAGGGACATCATCAGATTCCATTTGCTTAAATACTTGTTGGGCAGTAGAATAAGATTTCAAAAACTGAGTCCTAAGTCTTTTTGCTTTATAGTTTGTCATAAGTGACGGAATTGTAAGAGCTGCAACAACACCAATTATGCCAAGAGTAATTAAAACTTCTGCAAGAGTAAATGCACATTTTGTCAATATGAAACCAAATTTTGTTTTTTCTCTCATTCTATCTTTTCCTTAATATAAGTTATAAATTATATATTATAATCTATAGCATAATACAAGTTATAAGTCAAACTTTATAAAATTATAACTATGGATAAAAAAGAGTTATTGAAACGTTTCGGGAAAAATGTAAAAATTGAACGAATAAAAAAAGACCTAACACAAGAACAACTTGCGGAAAAAATGGACGTAAGCCAAAACTACATTGCCTGCATTGAAACAGGGAAACAAAATATGTCACTCGGAAAAGTTTTAGAACTCGCTAATCACTTGAATACAAATATCGACAATTTATTAAACTTTAACTAATACACAATTTGTACATTAACTTTTCTTGCACGAGCTTTGTTATCAAAATCAATCAACACAACTTGTTGCCACTGACCAAGTTGCAAAACCCCATCAATCAAAGGAATATGAGTAGAATTTCCGACAATTGACGCTCTAACATGGGCATATCCATTACCGTCGTGCCACATTTCATCGTGATGATAAGTAGCATCAACAGGAGCAATTCTCTCCAAAGCTTCGGGCAAATCAACCAACAACCCAGGCTCAAATTCAATATTAGTAATAGAAACCGTACTACCTTGTGCATAAACATATACAACTGCATTCTGCAAAACGTGATTATACACAACATTTCTAATCTGCGGTGTAATATCAATTATATCGGTATGCCCCTTTGTATGGACAGTGAAAACATCATTCAAAATAGTCATAATTAAAACATATACCCCTTTGTTGAGTATATCGTACTAAGAACACACTTCGTTTTCAATGAAAAATAAATGAATATTACAAGTGTTTAATAACTATCAAGTTGCGTGTAATTTTTTCATCAAGTGGCAAATCATATTCAATAATATCAACAATTTTTGAATTATATTTCTTTAAAATATTTTTTGCTTCTTCAATTTCTTCCGGAGTTTTGCGAGATTTATATGCAACAAAATAGCCACCTTTGTAGAGTTTTGGTAGTGCATATTCACAAATGTTTTTTAATGAAGATACCGCACGAGAAGTCACTAAGTTAAACTTCCCATTTGTATTTTCGACCCTATCACATACGGCTACTAGATTTTTCAAGCCCAATTTGTCTTTCATCACTTGAACAGCACGAATTTTCTTTGCAATACTATCAATTGCCGTAACCTTGATTTCAGGATATGTTAACGCAACAGGAACAGCTGGGAAACCTCCACCCGTTCCGATATCAAGCATTGTTTTTGGTTTTTCATATTTATCAAAAAACTTCTCTAAAGCTAGAGAATCAAAAATATGTTTTTCCCATAAATATTTTTCATCATTTTTCGAAATCAAATTCACTTTGGAATTTTCTTCCAAAAATATTTTCATATAATCATTATAAAATTCTTTATTTCCCATACTTATCCTGTAAATTTTTAAAATCTTGTTCGTTCAATCGATGTTTGATATCATCAATTCTTGATTGAATCTTATCTAAATTATCCTTGGTAAATGTTTTTTTTGCAACATTATATGCTGAAATAAAATACTTATAAGCACTATCAACATCTCGTCTTAGCATATAATAATCACCAAGTTCAAGAGAAGCTCCTGCAATATAGAACGGTTCATTCAACTGTTTTGCATAAGCCAGAGCTTGTGTCATAAAATCCAACGACTTATTTGTATCTTGTGATGAGTATATCTCAGCCAAATGAATTGCAGAATAATACAAGCCATTATAATTTTTGGTTATATTATCAATTTTCATACTCTGATTGTAATATTTTATAGCAAGAGTTGAACTTCCGGCTTCGTCAAACAATTCCGCCAAATTTGCCAAAGCTCTTGATAAAAACTTGTTGCTCTTGGGATTTGAATCCAGTTCAATACATTTTTTATAATACTCAACAGCTGTTTTAGTATTGTTGCGCTCATCGCTCATGCCGGCGAATTTGTAATACAATTCAGAAATCAAAGATTTTTTTGTTTCATAAGTAATTAAAGGAAGAGATTTTTTGTAATATTCATATTCTTCCTGCGGATTATCGCACAATTTTGCAAGGGCTAAATTTACACGAATTTTAATATCATTTGGTAAATCTGGACTATTATTCAACTCATTTAGAATAAATTTGGCATTGTCGTGCTTATACATAATGTAATAAATATTTGCAATTTCAAGTTTGATTTCTGCAACTTTGTCAGTATTCGAAGCATTATAATAAAAATCTTGAGCTTGAGTATAATATTCTAATGCCTCATACCAATCAGAAGTATGCTTGTAAGCTTCGGCTAATTTCACATAAATTGTCGGTAAGAATTTCAAGAAATTATCATCATCTTTTTTCGTCAAAGCATTTTGATATAGCGAAATTACAGCTTTATAGTTATAATTTTGTTCTTCTTGTCTTGCAGAATTCAACAACTGAGTAAGCGAAAGTTTACTATTCTGTTCTGCGATTTTGGTATTTTCAACCTTTTCAGAAACAAAATCTTTAATTGAATCTGCTATATTATCTAAAATTGCATTATCATCAATTATAAAACTGATTTTATCAAGTTTTTCTTCTTTTGTTTCAATATGAGGTTCTTCTTTAGGTTGTTCAAGTTCTTTATGTTCAACTTGCTTTTCAATAGCTTGAACAGTTTCCGGAACCATTTCAACAACAGGGTTAACATCAATAACTTGAACATTTTGGGGATTTATTTCCGGTTTTCGAGGTATAAACATTGAATGATATTCAATTTCATTACGCATAGTTTGACGAGATAATCTCAAATCTCTTTCTAAAGGTTTTAACGGTAATTGAGTCTTATACAAATCAACGCAAGCGCTATGAAGCTTTATCATAACATTTTCAGGTATTTGATGTTCAATAATTTCTCTAAAAGAATCTTTCAAATACAAACTCTCACCATCAACCGACAACAGAGAATTCATAACAAAAAACATTACTCGTTCTTCATTATACAAATGCAAAGATTTTATCAAATTAATATGAATAGGAATTCTCATAACAGTGAGCAACCTGAACAAATGCGCACTTACAGGATCAACAAGGGAAAGAGCTTCTCTCAACACGAATTCTGAAAACGGCATATAACTCTTTGAAAAAGATTCCAAAAATTTCACAAGAGAAAGTTGGCGCAAATTCATAATCTTAACAGACAAATTCAAATATCCGTAGTAGCCTTTTGATTGCTTGTAGAGTTCTGTTGATAAAACACCGATATTCTTTATCCCATTTGCTTTTAAATATTTTTCAAAAATCGGTTGTGTCATTGCAAGCAAAGTTGTTGAAGAATATTCAATATCTTCAAAATCCTCAAAAGTTGCACCTCGTGATGTTATTATAATTTTCACATTAGAAAACTTATTCAGATGTTTTAAAAAATTCAAAATATCAGCTTTGTTAGTTTTTAGAACGGATTCAAAAGAATTCAAAATAATACATACCGGACGACCGATTGAATTAAAATACGAATTAATTTTTTGTGAAAAATTTTCAGTTTTAATTCTTGGCGGAATAATTTTTCCTTGTAGAGTATAAGTTCTAAAATTATCAAAAAATCCTAAAAGCAAATCATCTAAAATTGTAGTTTCTAAAAAATTATATTTTAAAACTAAAACATCACTATTCAAATACATTGAAATAAAATCAACTATTGAAGTTTTGCCTGTTCCTTTAAAACCATTAACAAGCATTAAATGATTCTTATCTTCCATCAAAAAATCGCAAATTTGTCCAATTTGCTTTTCGTTGTTTTCAATCAAAAAGTTATCAATTGGACAATCTTTAGGAATTTCTTTGATATTTATAGGTTTTTCAAGAAAATCTGTTATCATATAATCTTAGTTAACTCTATTTCTTCCATTCTCTTTTGCGTGATACAATCTTTTGTCAGCAGATGCAATAAGTTCTGTCGGAGTCAGCCCGTCCTCTTCTCCATAAGTAGAAACACCTAAGCTGATTGTTACATTGCTTTCTTTTCCATTAGCAAGTTTACATTTTTTAGTCCCAATTATGGTACATAATTTATTTGCAATTGCAACGGCTTCTTCGTTTTTGGTATTAGGGAGAATAATACTCATTTCTTCCCCGCCATATCTACAAACTATATCGGTTGCTCTGACATTTTTCTTTAATGTAAATGCAACTTGTCTTAACACAGCATCTCCTGATTGGTGTCCAAAATTATCATTAAACTTTTTGAAAAAGTCGATATCAATAATTATCAAAGAAAACACCGTATCATATCTATCAGAATGAGATGCAAATCTTTGCATTTGCTCTTGGAAATATCTGTGATTATAAAGTTCAGTCAAGCCATCTGTTGTTGCAAGTTTGTATTGCGTATCAAAATCACGAGATTTAATCAAATATTTAACAATTACAGCCAAAATAAACGCAAACAACGCAATAGATAATGGTGATACAATTTTTATCCAATAATACTTATATCTCATAAGTTCATACGCAAACATAACGTAAAACGCAGAAATAGTCATAGAAAGCCCAAAAGCTGTCGGCATTGATTGAATTTTCATAACAAAAATCACAGTTAGTAATGCCAATAACAACCCTGCTAAAATATTTACATACTCAGGGCATTGTTTGATTAAACTACCGTCAAGCAGATTATTTACATAAGTTGCCTGAACTTCCACCCCTGGATAAACCTTATCAACAGGAACAGTTTTAATATCAAACAGACTAGCTGCAGTTGCGCCAAAATAAACAATTTTATTATGGAAATCAAAAGCTTTAGTATCATTGTTTTCAACAGCTTTTAATAATTTGTACATTGAAATATTTTCAAAAGTTCCTGATGGACCGTACCAATTCAAAATAACACTAGCATCTTCATTTGGTCGAACATTTTTTACATTACCAGATGCCAAAGCTACACGATAACCCAATTGCGGATAATATTTTCCATTATATTTTAAATATAATGGCATTTCACGAAGAACCCCGTCATCAGAGCGAGAAACATTTATCATTCCAATATTAGAAGTCGCATCTAAAATCCCTTGCAAAATCACACGGCAATTGGAATATTCAATAGCATCTTTCGCATTAGGATAAGGTTTTACGGCTAACTTATCCGGAAGTTGAGGAGGAACTCTCAAATCTTCCGGTTGATTATCCAAATTCATTGAGGTATAAACATTATCATATTTTTTAAATACATTAATCAATGCATTATCAGAAGCAACATCACTTTTCATTGATTTTACAAACATCAAATCGAAAGCAACTGTCTTGGGTTGTTGCGCCTCAATATAATCAACCATTTTGGCATACATATCACGTCTTAGCGGCCATTCCCCGTATTTATCCAATATATATTCATAACTTCCATCATCAATTGCAACGATTACAATATCTTTATTGTGATGACGAACACCTGAATTTGCACTCAAACTTTG
>JBNMKP010000046.1:0-9714 GCA_050874405.1 bacterium | reverse complement strand
TAACCTTTTCAAAAGATTCATTCATCAAAGCTGATTTAGCACCAAAAACTTCTTTTCTACAATCTAGTATAACATTTGCCATTTCAGCAAACTGAGAATCAGCAATACTATGAAGTTTTTTAGTTTGAATTCTTTTCATTTCAGAATACGCAGAATCCGCTAATCCTGATAACGTATTGCAAGACTCTTCAACCAAATCAGAATGTTTGCCATCTTTAAACGGAGGAATAATAGTTAAATCGCCACATAAAACGTTCTTTTCAGAACGTTTAGCGTTCAAAATATCTTTAGCATTTAAAACAGATTTACTTAAAAGAACATGGAACGAATCAAACGGAGTTGCACCAGCCTTTAAAGAGTCATCATAAACTTTTCTTATATCATTGAAAGATGCATCAGAAAATTTCAAGACAGATTTTACGTCCGGCAAAAATTTAATAGAATCAACATGTTTTCCTAGTTCAAAGTTTCTTGCATTTCGATAATCAAGAATATATTGAGCTGGTTTGTCAAAAGACGAATCAAGCAAATCAGAAGCGAACTTTGAAAAATCTTGAACACTTTTTTCGATTTGATAACATCTATCTTTAACCATAGCTTTGTATAATTTAACTTGGCTTGGCTTTTTTACTCCGTAATAAATTAAAAGCCCTCCGCCCGCAATCAAAGACAACGGCAACAATGATTTATAGTCTTTTTTAGCTTGTTTGGTCGCAGGTCGATTTATATCGTCGGTTGTAACTTTTACAGAAACAACAGGAGCTGAAACAGGAATATTTGTAATTTTTTCTGTAATTAAACTCACCATAAAAAGACCACATTTTTTAACACATTATATTAATACACAAGATAAAATTTTTTGCTATAAAAAACGGCTAAATTATAAATTTTAGCCGTCTTTATTACAATTTTGTTACACAGAAATTTTATTTACACATCTGGCAATGTGCCTTTTACTTCTGCAATTTCGTCACTTTCTAAATTAAAGATACTATGCAATGCTTTAACAGCCTTTTGCGCATCTTCTTTATTTATTAAACAGCTAATTTTGATTTCACTAGTCGAAATCATTCTAATATTAATACCATTATCAGCTAATGTTTGAAACATTGTTGATGCAATCCCCGGTCTATCAATCATGCCGGCACCGATAATTGAAACTTTCGCAATATTATCATCAATTTTGATATCAGCTGCATTCAATTTTGTTTTAACTTTTTCTAACACTTCCATAGCTTTTGGCAAATCATCACTATTGATTGTAAAAGCAATATCATTAGTGTTAGAAGTTTTTCTTGCATAAGACTGAATAATCATATCAACTGAAACATTTTCTTTTGCCAAACTGCCAAATAATGTTGCAGCCTCCCCCGGAGTATCCGGAATATCACAAACAACAACTCTAACTTGTGACAAATCAGCAGCAACCCCTGCTACAGGTTTATTTATTTCCATTTTTTCAACTCCTAAAATCAATGTACCCATATTATCTAATTTAAAACTGCTACGAACCCTCAAAGGTACTGCATATTGTTTTGCAGTTTCAACACTACGTGGGTGAAGAACATTTGCCCCCGCATGAGCAAGTTCAAGCATTTCTTCATAAGAAATTTGTTCAAGTCTTGATGCATTAGGGACAACTCTCGGGTCTGTTGTATAAACACCCTCAACATCAGTATAAATGTCACATCTTTCTGCATTCAAAGCTGCTGCCAAAGCAACAGCAGAAGTATCAGAACCACCTCTACCTAGAGTTGTAATTTCTCCGTCTTCTGTTACCCCTTGGAAACCTGCAACAACAATAATATTTCCTTCATCAAGATTTTTTCTCAATTTATCAGTTTTGATATCAATAATTCTTGCTTTTGAGTGAACATTTTCTGTCAAAATTCCAATCTGAGTAGCATTAAAACTTACTGCTTTATAGCCTTGAGCCTGAATAGCCATTGTCAAAAGTGCAATTGAAACACATTCTCCTGTTGACAGTAGCATATCCATTTCTCTTGCTGATGGATTTGAATTTAAATCTTTTGCCATTTTAACAAGATGGTCAGTAGTATGTCCCATTGCAGAAACCACTACGACAACATCATTACCATTATTTTTTTCTCTAATAACTGTCTTGGCAACATTTTTAATTTTATCGGTATCTGCAACCGATGTTCCACCAAATTTTTGTACAATTACTTTTTTCAATTTACTCGTTTCCCTGTATATCTTTTAAAATATTTTCAAGCTCTTGTTTTTGTTCCGGATACTGTAAATTCCCTAAATCTTGAGCTTTTTGTGCAACTGAAATTGCTTCCTTTATATTATATTCACAAAGGTTTTTCTTGACAAGAGTGTAAAGAGTCAAAAATAATAAATTTAACACTTTTACATTATTTTTATCAAGTCGTTCTGCTCTTCTTAATTTTCTTTGAGCATCTGCAAAATCTTCTGTTTCAATTAACCACTCTGAATAATCAATAAAACCATCAATATAATCAGGGTTTTCAGAGATAAATTTTTCGTAATTTTCTCGAACTTTATAATTATCACCAATAATTTTATAGGCATGAGCAAGATTATAATAATTAAAAGTTTGCTTAGGTTCAGTTCTCAATGCCTTTTTAAAACTTTCAATTGAATCTTGAATTTTCCCAGAATTCATTTCTTCTAGGCCAATAGCCTCTTGAATATATGAACTTTGTCCATTTTTCTCTTTTAATTCATCTAAAGACACAAAGTCATTATTATAAGCATTAACTAAAGCAAGTCCTAACTTTGGTTCAATTGAAGCAGAGTCCTTTTCAATTGAAATTGTGAATTGCTCTTTAGCGTTATCAAAATCAAAAAATCTTAAATACCCTCGTCCCCAAATATCATGCAATAATGCACATTCTAAACCATTATCAATTGCTTTTTGAAAAATATTATCCATTTTTGTTTTATCTTTTTGCAATGAATAAATATTCCCCAACAACAAATAAGCAGGAAGCATTTGTTTATTTATTTCAATAGATTTTAGAGCAAATTTTTCAGCTTCTTTATAATCAGCTTTTAAGAATTTCAGATTTGCATACTCATAAGTTGAACTTTCATTCGGTGCAACTTTTGCAAGAAATTGCAATTTCATTTCAGCAGAATCATAATCATGCAAATTAACTTCCATAATAGCTGAAAGCAAAATTGCAGTGTAGTTATATTTGCTAATTTGTGATGCTGTTTGAAATTTGTCACGAGCTAGAGCATATTTTTTTTGCTTCATCAAAGCCATTCCCCAACCGGTATAAATATCTGTATTGAAGGGAGTGACTTTATCCCCTTGTTCAAATGCAGAAATAGCTTCTGGAAGTTTTTTACAATTCAAAAGACACATTCCAAGTCTTAACCAAATTTCTTTATCCGTTGGATTTAATTTTGAAGATTTTTGATAATAATTAACAGCTTCTTCAAACTTGTAACGTTGTTCGTAAATCGTACCCAAATATTTGAAAATCATTGAATCTTGATCTGAAATATCTAAAGCTTTTTTCAAAACAATTTCGGCTTCATCAAACTTTTTTTCTCGAATAAGTTTCTTTGCCTTATTCACACACGCAACAGTAGGAAGCGACTGAATAATTGAATCACTTTTGTAATCTTCAACTACATGGTTTAAATCTTTTATATTTTCAAAAATATTTTTTATCCAACTAAACAATCTACAACCTCTCGAAATGCACCATTACCTGCTTCATTTTCTGTAACTTGAATATCTTTTATTGATTTAACCCTGTCAACGGCATGCGGAACAGTAATTTTATACTTCGCGAATTCTAAGCATTCCGCATCATTGATATCATCACCAAGATAAACAAATTCATCTAAAGATAAATTATATTTTTCTACAATGTTTTTTAAGACATCTATTTTTTTTCTAATATTTTGATGGATTTCAACAATTCCAAATTTTTTTGCCATTGTTTGAATTGCAGCATTTCCCTCTCCAGAAATAATTGCAATTTCGTAACCATTTTTCTTTAAAATAGAAAAGCCCATAACGTCTTTAAAATTCAATTTTCTAGACATTGAAAAATCATCACTTATATAAACGCAATTATCCGTTACAACCCCATCAAAGTCTGTAACAACCATTTTTATTGAGTTTGGTAATTTTATCCCTGACATTTTATCCTAACACTTAACAAACTTCTAACTATCTGCTATAATTATAACACAATTCTTACTAAATAAGGAAATTGAGAGTAAAAAAGTAATAAATGTTTTCATATTTTTATATCATAAATATTTGCGTAATTATCGTTTTTATATGCTTGTTTTTTATCACGAGAAAAACAAACAAACGTTGGTCAAAAATCAATGATTACCTAGGGAAAGTTACAACCACAGTTGATTCTATTCGTTATGGAAACTTATCAACTAAGATTGAAAAAATTGAACACCCAACATACCAAAACGTGACAGACAGTATCAACAGAATGGTTGAGACCTTAAACGATAGAGAAAAAATGATTATTGAATATCAAGCAGAACTTATGCGTCAAAATAAATTGCTTGAATCCGTAATCAATTCTCTCTCAGACGGGATTTTAATTATTAACGAAAAATTTGATATCCTGAGAGCCACACCAAAAATCTTAAAATGGTTTGGAATTAAAGGGAAAGATATTATTGGGAAAAATGTTTTTGAATTTATTCAACTTGCAAATGATAACTCAAAAATTGATAAACTTAATAACATGGAAGTGTTTATCAAACATACTCCGACAAACAATTTTATAATTAATTCTCAACCATTGTCATCAATTGAGAAAAAAAGATATGTTTTGATTATCAAAGATATCACAACAGAAAAAGAAATTGAAACCCTAAAAGAAGACTTCGTTGCAACTCTAACTCACGACCTCAAAGTTCCAATTGTAGCGGCAGCTAATATGATTGATTTATTTTTGGCTCATAAGTTTGGGGATATCTCAACAAAACAAGAATTTGCGCTAAACAGCATGAAATCTTCAAATAAAGAACTTTTAGACCTTGTACAAATTCTACTTGAAACTTACAAAATCAAAGAAAAAGGAATTACGCTTTGCAAAGAAAATATAGAGATTAATTCTTTTGTTAAATCAATAGTTGACGAAATGCAAAGTATCGCAAATGATGCTAAAATAGAAATTCACTTTACCCCAGATAAAACAAACCATACAATTGCAGCCGACCCATTACAAATGCAAAGAGTTGTAAAAAATTTAATTTCTAATGCAATTGACCACAGTAACACTAAAAAAGCTATTGAAATTAAAATTGGCACAATTCCAAAATTCATCACAATATCAGTAATTGATTTTGGTCAAGGAATTCCAAAAGATGAAATTAAAATGATTTTCAACAAATACTATTCTGCAGCAAAAAAATTAAGAAAAGTTGGAACAGGACTAGGTTTATACTTATCTCAACAGATTGCAGAAGCCCACGGTGGAGAAATTACTGTTCAAAGTGAAGAGAACGTAAGAACAGAATTTTGCGTAAAAATACCGGAATAAATTATTACAAAATATTCAAATAAGTGAAAAGTTAAATTTTTAGTATATAATATTAAGTAAAATATAGGAGGAACAATGGAAAATATAATATCAAATCATGATAATAATAACCAAAGATCAAATATAAACCCTACCCGTATTAAAGTTGTCGGTGTTGGTGGTGGCGGTGGGAATGCCGTAAACAGAATGATTAAGGCAAAACTTGCAGGTGTTGAATTCTGGATTATGAACACAGATTTACAAGTTTTAACTTACAGTAATGTTCCAAACAAATTACAACTTGGAACAGCAACTACAAAAGGTTTAGGTTCTGGCGGCGATCCATCAACAGGTGAAAAAGCAGCTATTGAAGTTAAAGATGATATTACAAAAGCTCTTGACGGTGCTGATATGGTATTTATCACTGCCGGTATGGGTGGCGGAACAGGTACAGGTGCTGCTCCGATTGTTGCACAAGTTGCTAGAGATTTAGGAATCTTGACTATCGCATTCGTTACAAAACCTTTCACTTGGGAAGGTAAAAAAAGAATGGCTCAAGCCGAAGCAGGTATTGAAAAACTTAAAAAATATGTTGATGCTATTCTTGTTGTTCCAAATGACAAGTTACTTCAAGTTGTTGAACGTGCAGTTGGCGTAAGAGAAGCATTCTGCGTAACAGATGAAGTTCTATACAGAGGTATTCAAGGTCTTTCTGATATCATCACTATCCCAGGTATGATTAACATTGACTTTGCCGATGTAAGAAAAGTTGTTAAAGATTCTGGTACCGCATTGATGGGTATTGGTAGAGCACAAGGCGAAGGTAGAGCTGTTAAAGCTGCAGAAATGGCTATCAATTCTCAATTATTAGAATCTTCAATTGATGGCGCTTCTGGTATCATCGTAAATATCACTGGTAGCTCAAATATGACATTATACGAAATCAACGATGCAACTTCTGTTATCAATAATGTTGTTAATGAAGATGCAGATGTTATCATCGGTACAGCTATCAATGAAGCATTCCAAAACGAAATCCAAATTACTGTTATTGCAACAGGTTTTGCTGAAAAATCAGCGCAAGGTCCACAATTATCTGCAGCTGAATATTTCCAAGGCAAAACAAGTTCAACAACACCTCAAAGTTCTTCTTCAAATTTTGGATTTCCACAAATGCAACCAATGCATTTAGATGTTCCAGATTTCTTGAAGAAAAACTAGAAAATAAAAAAATAATTAATAAAAAAGAGTAAGCTCATTTATTTGAACTTACTCTTTTTATATTAAATCGTAATTAACATCTACTCCGCAAATAGAACAGAATTAGATTTTGTAGACATCATTTGATTTTTGTATTCTGCAATTTTATCTAATTCTTCAAGGAATTTATTACGAGCTTCTACAGCCGGAGAATTTTCAGGTAATTCCAGCATGTTCATCAATTTTTCTTTTTGTTGAACAGAATGAATATATACTTGAATAGCATCAAGTTCTTTTGTTAACTCGTTTGTAATTTCTTGGTTCAAGTTACTAATATAATACATAAATATTTGAGATCTTGGTTTTTCTGAGTCTTTTTTCATCATTTCAATAGATTTATCAAAAGCTTTTTGAATAATTTTTAATGATGCACGATAGTTAGTATTTTTACCCTTTCTAACGATATTTTCTTCTGCCTGTCTGATTGATGCTTCCCAATTAGGGTCTGTATCAATAGTATCAAATAGTTTATCAGTTTCTTGTCTTGTCCAAACTATTTGTTTTGAAGTACTTTGCAATATACTTGTAATACGTTTAATTGTTTTACGCATTGCATCAAAATCAGTATGTGCAGCAGTTAACTCAATAAATTTTTCAGCCAATCCTAATTGTTCTAAGAACATTTTAGCTGTACCGAAATCAGAGATAGCAGTCAAAACTCCGACAATTTTCTCCATACCGAATTCTGAATCAAATGGAACAGCACGACCATCTGTCAAGTCTAACGTTGCTTTTAAAAATTCATCTCTTACAACATTCAAACTTCCATTTTTAGAACTCTTCATCAAAGCATACTGAATGTCTTGTAAATTTGTAATAGACAACAGCGCTGTAAGATTGTACTCATAATTTTCTTTCTGAGCTTCTATTTCGTGCATAGCTGTAACTGCAGCCTCGCCTTTTAAATCTTTGTTTACAGTTTCAGCATCTTTTGCATTTAGCAATAAGTACCTTTTAAGAATTTCTTCTGGAGATACAGATATTTGATGCTTCTTAACAAAATCACAGAATTGTTGCTTTAATTCCTCAACATGATCTTCTGTATTTACTTTAGTATCTTTGTTTGCATTATATCTGATAATTGCAGAAACCCACTTGTCAAATAATTCATTAGCCTTATTTTGATATTTTGGCTCAACAATTGAAGCAATAAAGGTCTTTTTCTTAGTATTTATCACTCTATGAACAGATTTAACTGCATCTGAAACAGGTGTTCCATTTGGGGTTTTAAGATAAGGACTTACCGCTTTACTCATTTCGGCAGTAGTAGCCCTAAAATCAGCAACTGTCATACCATTCTGAATAGTATTTGCAACTGTTTCTTTAAGTTCAGAAATAGAAACATCTTCTGCATTTAAATCTAAAAATCTTTGCAAGTCTTTTAAAACTGCTTCTTTTTGACGAGAAGTCAAGACGTGTTCCGGTTCATATTTTGCAAGTTTCTTATTAATATCTTCAATGCAATCTGCGGATTTCATCATAATTTTGAAAACATTAATAGAACTCATATCGTCCCAAACAGTATCGAAAAATGCGTCCATTTGAGTATCAAATGGTTTAGAGTATTCTATTTTTGGATATGCAGGGAATGCATGATACTTGTCAAAACCATCTTGTTTGTATTTGTTATACAATTTTTCCATATTCAAAGTCTTTAATGACCAATAAAATTCTGAATAGATATCATCAAATGTTCTAATACCATTCACATAAGTTGCTCCATGGCAAACTCGTTTGAATTTTTCATAGTCATAAGACGGATTTGTATTACTCAATTGAGTATCTTTTGAAAGTTCGTTAGCATAAATCGTATTATAAAGATTTCTTAGAGTCTTTTCATTTCCGCCACGAATTTCTTTCAAAACATCATAACCTGTGATATTTTTGATACCCAAATCTTTATCACTAATTTTAGAATTATACAATCTATCAAATTCTTCAGTTGTCATATTGCGAAGAGTATTAAAGATTTGAACAAATTCCTCATCTGTTGCAGGGTCGAAAAGTTTATCAATCCAATCTACAGCACTCTTTAAATTACCAGAAGAGAATTTCTCACTTCTAAAATCATCTAAAGAAAGTTCCATATTAGATTTCAAAACATTTTTGATTTCATTTGCAACTTGTTTAGATACAACTTCTTTATTAGGGAATTTTCTAACTTTTGAATTGAAAGTCTGTTCAAAAGCCTTAACCATCAAATCAATTGTACTATCTAAACTACCATCGAAATTCTTTGAATTTGGTCTTTTCATTGCATTTACAAGTCGCAATTTCATCAAACCAGAAATTTTAATATTATTATCTTTTTCAACTTGTTCCAAAATATCAACAATTTGAGAACGAGCACTTTCTGCACCATATTTTGCAATATCAATATCTTTTGCAAAAGTATAGTTGAAATTCTTACGAGCTTCTTTTCTGATTTTTTCTTTCATTTTTAACAATTCAGAAGCATTATCCGCTTTTGCAAATTGTTTTGTATCCGGAATATCAGAATATGATCTCAAAATTGCGGCTTTTTCTAATGTAACCTTCAATGGGTCATTTTTAGAAATCTTGTCGTATTGATCAAGAGAAGTTATACCTTTTGATAGATATTTATCCCCATTTATACGTTCTAAAATTTTGTTATAAGCAATATCTACCGTATAAGTAGAAGCTTCAGCCTTTTTCATTGCCGTTTTAAGTTCAGCCGTTGTCATACTGTTAGCATATTTTTTTATGTCTTTCAACCAATAAGATGGAGAAATTGTTAGATTTTGTTTTAATGTTGTAACAGTAGAACGAGCATTTGGATATTGTCCTAGAGTTACCATATCAAAGAACATTGGAAAATCAAATTCTTCTTCATTTCCTTTATTTAATTTTTTATACTTTTTAGACTGAATATCTTTAGGTACAAATTTACCTGATACATCAAAAATATTATCTACAATTTTACCATTGC
>JBNMKP010000045.1:0-9769 GCA_050874405.1 bacterium | reverse complement strand
ATGTGATGCAGCTCATATTGCAGATTGTTGGCCAACAAAAACAGTAACCACAACAGATGGTGAAACTTATGATGTATCAAAAGCAAAAACAGGCAAAAACTTAAACCTAAAAGATAACAAAAGTGATAATGTTGGTATAATCCTAGCTGATGGAGCAACACTAATTCTTACCTACAACCCAAATGCAGGGATAATCGGTGATGGAGATACAGTAACACCAAGCTTTGCAGATTTACCGATAGGCTTTGGCAGAACAAAGAAATTTGCATATACAACGAGTGTAACAAGTTCAATAGATTTCGTAATGGACGTAAATGGCTTCAAAGGACCAAATAGCGAAGCACGAAACGGTAAACAATATGATATCAGAAGTTTTAAAGTTGCAAAATTTAGTAAAGGTTGCGCAGGTGTTGATGTAAAGGGAATAGGGAATGTTTGTCAATTACCAACATATGATTCAATTAAAGCAGGTAGTGAAGAGATGGATAAATGGGATCCGAAATGGAACAATACTTCAACCAAAGAGCATGATAATTATTGGGCAGGTGCAAAGAAAGCATGTAATGAGCCAGGTATGAGCTTACCGGATAAATCAAAACTGCAAAGTATATATCAAGCAGGTAAAAAAGATCCCAGTCTAGGTTTACCAACTTCTGGTTTGTTCTGGGCATCTTCAGATGATATAGGTAACATTGCTCTTAGTGTACTCTTTGCTACAGGTGGTACGCGTTATGATTATAAGTTTAACAATATTGATGGGGTATTGTGTGTAGGGAATTAGGAGTAGGTCGGCGTTGCCACGCCGACACGTAAAATTTATCGTGTTGGCATAGTAATGCCAACCTACATTTTCAATTATCCCCGTGTAGGGGATTGTTACGTCACTCTCTTTATCGCGCCTCGCATAAAATGTGTCTCCGAGCCTGCCGACTAGTCTTGCAGACAGCCAATCAATTCGGCAGGCTGCTCCGCACTCTGCTCGGCTTACACAATGACATGATTTTTTTATATGTCATTACGAGGAACAATGATGAACAAATAGGACATGGATTAGTACAACGTGACGTCGTAATCCCTGACACGGAATACAACAATGAGATGCTGAAACGAGTTCAACATGACGGTTATGTTGGTCGAATCTACTTAATCCGACACGTAAGATTTTGTATATCAAATAAGGTGAAATTTGCAAAAGCAAATTCCACCTTATTTGATACTATTATAAAGCTTATTTAGTGAATTTAGAAATGAAATTTTCTAACCAAGAATTTTTCAATTCCATTGCTTCTTCATAGCTTTTTTTCGGAAGTTTAGATGACATTTCGAAAGAGTCAACTGCTTTTTCATCATCAAACAAACTTTTACGTTCTTGTTGATTTTTTTTCTTTTCTCTTGTCATGTAACCTAAGTTGCCGCCGCTTCCGCCGTCGTTGTTCATATTGGCTGCCGCTTTGATAACCGGTTGTGTTCTTCCAATATTTACATCGAAACTCATTGTCCTAGTCCTTATCTTTTTTCCCTTACCTATATAAAGTATAAAAATGTAACTTTTTTGTTACATAAAGGGTGAAAATTTTACAAAAGTTAATAAATAAAATTCTCTAAATCTCGCTGATTACGTGTATTTTAGACAATATTACTTTTTGTTACAAATATCGTAGATTGTTAAATTTTAAAATAGTTTTAGCCGATAAATATCATGGATAAGTTTACAAATTTGAGGTCATGCATGTCACTTGCCATTAGTTCTACATTAGAATATTTGCAAATGCGACTTGGAATTTCAGAAGCCAAGATGCAGATTTATGCTGATAAATCTCTTGAACAAATCTTGGACGCAGAAGCTGCACAAGGTAACCAAGCTGCAATTCAAATGGCTGCAGATATGTTTTCTGACCCTAATCAGTTGGTTGAATTATTTCAACTTGCAGACCCAGAAAACAAACTTGTTATTATGCAATCAATGACTTCTGCACAGTTAGAAAAACTTGTTCCTATGTTAGAAACAGATGATTTGGTTGAGGGGTTGCAATTTTTCACTCAAGACAGTTTGATGGATTTGTTGAAAGAAATTCCAAAAGAAGAGCTTGTTAAAACTGTTTTTCAAATGTTTTCGGAGCAACAAATTATTGAAAATATGCCGGATAAACAATTAGATAAATTATTAACAAGTACTGATATGGATAAGGAAATGCTTTTGCAAAACCTAAAATCTATACCAGAGATGTATTTGCAACAAATTTTGGAAAGTGTTACCGGTGAAGAAGCTAAGGAATCAAATGCTAACGATTTGGTCAATCAAATTGGGCAATTTGGAGATATGCAATATAAACATGCTATTATGAATCTTCAACCGACTCAAAAACAAGAATTGACTTTGTCATTGACCAGTAGAGAACCAAAATTGTATGAAAAATTTGATACTGATGCATATACTCATATAATTGCAAGAGAACGTGAAAAAGATGAAATAGTTAAATCTTTTGGAGTTATAAAACCCGAATATTTACAAAAAATGATTGATAAGTTACCACAAGATATTTTGGCTGTGGTTACGACCCAAATTGATACGGACAAATTTGCAGATTCGTTAATAAATAAATTCCCCGAAGTTTTGGCAAAATTCATTGCAGGTTAAATTCTATCTTTTGTTAAAATATCAAGAGCAAGTTTTAGGGCTTGGTTTGCAAATTGCTCTTTCATTTCAATTCGTGTAAGAGTTGGTGACAGTTTAACTTCTTTTACTGTGACAATTCCTTTATATCTCATTGAAATATAGACAAGTCCAACCGGTTTTTCTTTTGTTCCGCCTGTTGGACCGGCTATTCCTGTTGTACAAAGTGCAATGTCGCAATTTGTAGCCTCAAAAAGTCCGTTTGCCATTGCTTCTGCGCATTCTTCACTTACTGCACCAAAATTGTTCAAAATATCCCAACTTACACCCAAAATCTTATGTTTAGCTTCGTTTGCATAAGTTACAAAGTTCAATTTTACATACTCCGAACTGCCGGAAACATCTGTTAGTTTAGAACTCAAAAGACCACCGGTGCAAGACTCTGCGGTTGCAATGGTTAACTTATTTTCTATTAAATATTTGCCTAATTCTTCTTCTAAAGTCATTATTCAAGCTCCTCCTTTTTATATTATGGAGTAATACAAGCGGTAATTGCATCTATAAGACGTTTTACTGGAACTGTTTTAATTTTTTCGTGAGTTGTGTTTCGGTTAGCGTAAGGAATTATTGCTTTTTTAAAACCGGAAGCTGCGGCTTCATTAAGTCGTTTTTCTAAGTTGCTCACTGGGTGAATTTCTCCAGATAAGCCGATTTCACCAATAATTACAGTTTGTGGGTCTACAACAACATCTCTTGCGCAAGTTGCAATTGCAAGTGCTATGCCTAAATCTGCACTAGGTTCATCAACATCAATTCCACCCATAACGTTTATATATACATCTTGTTTTGATAAATTAAGTCCTACTCTTTTTTCTAAAACGGCAAGGATTTGTAAGACACGGCTAGAATCAACACCATTTGTAACCCTTCTTGGTGTCGGGTATGGTGTTGTTCCGACAAGTGCTTGAATTTCAACTAAAAGGGGTCTGGTTCCCTCGTTTGTTACAATGATTGCGCTTCCTGGGATTGCTTCTTGTGAACGTTCATTTAGAAATAATTCATTTGGATTTTTGACTTCAACAAGTCCTTGTGATTGCATTTCAAAAATACCTACTTCTGATGTATTACCGAAACGGTTTTTCATAGAACGAAGCATTCTATATGATTTGTATTTGTCACCTTCAAAGTAAATAACTGTATCAACCATGTGTTCTAATATTTTAGGGCCTGCAATATTACCGTCTTTTGTTACGTGTCCGATAATTATTATTGTTATATTTTGAGTTTTAGCAATTTGCATCAAAATGTTACAACATTCTCTGATTTGAGAAACACTACCTGCAGAACTTGTTATGCTTTGAGAGTAAATTGCTTGGATACTATCAATAACAATTGTATCCGGTCTAATTTCTTCAATTTGTTGTCTTATAGATTCAAGGTTGGTTTGTGGGTAAACATATAAATTGTCAGATTGAATATTTAATCTGTTTGCACGAAGTTTCAATTGACTTGCGGATTCTTCTGCTGAAACGTAGAGAATTTTTTGTCCGTTTTTGGCAAGCTGGCCACTTGTTTGGAGCAAAATAGTTGACTTCCCAATCCCAGGGTCACCTGCAATAAGAACTAAAGAACCTTGAACAAGTCCTCCGCCTAAAATTCTGTCAAATTCAGATATGTTTGTACTTACACGAACTTCTTCTCCGATATGTATATCATTGATAAGTGATGGTTTGGTATCGTTTGCAATTCCTTGTGGTGAAACATTTTGAGGTTTTAAATTGGTTTGAATTTCTTCTGTAAAACTCCCCCAAGAGCCACATTCAGGACATTTCCCTAAATATCCTGCTGTTTCATAACCACAATTTTGACATATCCATTTTGATTTAACTTTAGCCATAGCAAGATTATATTACTATTGAAGAGTAAATGCAAATAGCCTTTTGTTCTATTTAATTAAAGTTTTGAGTTTTTAAATTTTTCAATATTTTGAAGCAAGTCGTAATAAAATGCTAAATTTTTATCAGAATTTTCATACAAAAATTTTGTAAATTTTTCTCTAATGGGAGAGTTTGTTTGTGGGGTGTTTATTCCAAATTCATCAAGTGATAAGTTTAAAACCTCAGCAATCCTAAGAAAATTTTCTAGAGTTGGAGTATTTGCGCCGGTTTCAATTTTGCTCATATGGGTTTCGCTCAAACCTGTTTTTTCAGCAAGTTGAGCTTGTGTAAGCTTTGCTTTTTTCCTAAATTCTTTGATTTTATTTCCTATAAATTCCTTGTCGCAAAATACCATAATTATCTCCAACTCCTTAAAGAATAGTATTAATGTTAAATCTTTAGAATGTTATATTCGGCTATTTTTAATAAAATCTGTTAATATTGACAAGTATTGCAAAATAATATAGAATACTAGTTACATGTATCAAGTATTTGGAAAGTTGAGATGAAGAATTATAATAAATTTGGGTTTACGTTAGCAGAGGTATTAATTACTCTTGGAATAATTGGTGTTGTTGCGGCTATAACTATTCCAACATTAATTCAAAAATGTACAAACCGTATTGTAGAAACTCGTTTAAAGACTTTTTACGTGAAAATAAATGAAGCAATAAAGTTATCAGAAGCTGATAATGGGGAAAAAGAAGCTTGGACGGCTGATAATACTGAAGATTTTTTTAATAAATATTTGAAAAATTATTTAAAATATATGACCGTCGAAAAATATAAAAAAAATGATAAGGATAATGATTGGCTACTTATAAAATTAATAGACGGAAGTGCTTTTCTTGTTGATATTTATGCGGAGTATGATGATGATGGAAATCAAACATGGAAAACAAATGGAGGTCACTTTGTTTTTTGTACTT
Organism: bacterium; assembly: GCA_050874405.1. Lineage (GTDB taxonomy): Bacteria > Cyanobacteriota > Vampirovibrionia > Gastranaerophilales > Gastranaerophilaceae > Zag111. Next base: position 4,289 of record JBNMKP010000045.1, on the reverse strand, counting down.
CAGTTAAAAATTGTGAAAAAGGTTCAAGTTCTGCTGAAAGAGGGAAGACTCAATTTATTTTTGGTTATTGGCCGGCAGGTGAAGTCGCTCCTAAATATCATGCAAATCGTGGAGTAGAACCATATTTGAACGGTTGGGACGGGAAAAAAGAATCTTTATATACGCAAAGTGGTTTTGGTTGTAATGATAAGGCTGGAAATTTTTATTGTACTGCAATAATTAAGCAAAATAATTGGAAAATTCCGCCACAATATCCTTACAAAGTTCGTTTATAAATAGGTTTTGTTATGAATGAAGAGAGGGGGAATATTGAAAACATTCCCCCTCTCTTTTTTTGTTTTTTATTAAATTTTATTAGTTTCTTCCTGTTTTGTTAAGTGTTTGAACATCATTTACTTTCATCGCGTAGTATGGTGTTTTTTGTCCTTTTTCAGTCAAGAATAAAACAAAATTATCCATAAAGTAGAAGTGACGTCCGAAATCTTCCGGAGCTAAAGATGTCATTCTAACCATCATTGCAGCTTCACTTTTTAATTTAACACCTTCATTATTCATTTTGAAATCAACGGTTTCAATTGTTTTGTCAATCACAAAATTAGTTCTTTTGATTTCTTTGTTTTCAAGTTTAGGGAAGCTTGTTTCTTGATATAAGCTGATTTCTGGAACAATTAGTTCATCTTTTTTTACGAATTTTTTGCTTCCTTTGTATTGAGCAGTTTTTGTTGTGATATCTGCATAATATTGGTTGAATGTTTCATCATCATTGGTTCTGTATAGAATAACTTCATCTTTGTCTTTAGTTGCAAGTTTTACGGCGAAGTCATCGCTATTGTTATAGAACAAAACTTTTACATTCTTGTATAATTTTTTGTTACTTCCATCATTTATACCAAAGTAGTTAACAAGATTTGTATTTTTACCGAACGGAGCTTGAGATAATTTGTCAAAAGCTTGCAAGAATTGGAAGTCTTTTTTCAACATTGCATAGATGAATAATTTACCTTTTTGTTTTGAAAAATCAAATGAATCTAAGATGTCGCTAGTTTCATTGAATTTGTCTTTGATAGCTTTTTCAATTTCTTTTTTTAGAGCGGGAGAAACTTCACCATATTTTGTATAGTAAGATTTTTCGCTCAAATTAGATTTCTTGAAAGCTTGTTTGTTTAACTCTTTGGCCATTTTAGGAGTTTCGTCCATAAATCTTACAGGTCCATAAACGATGTTATCCATCAATTCATTCCATACAAGTTGGAATGTTCCAACCCAAATTCTGTTTGGAGCTTTGCTTTTTTGATTCATTGTTGCAAGAACTTCAATGTCAGGAATATTTGCAGTTGTTTCTTCAACAACAGGAGTTGTTGTTTCTGCTTTTTTCTCATGAGCAATCACATTTGGTGCGATTGCAGTTAATGCTGCAAATAAGATTGCAAGTGTAATGTAGAGTTTTTTCATTATTTATTTTCTCCTTTTCAAACCTATATTTAATGTTTTCCAAAAACTTTTGAAAAATCCTTGGGGAGTATTCTTGTGCAATATCGGTGCTGAATCATAGTATTTCTTATAATTAGCGATGATATTTTCAGGCAAGTTTTCCCCTCGTTCTAAAATATACGACAAAAATTCTATATAGTCATCTTGTTCTTCCTTATAGAGAGCATCTCTGTTGCGCAAATCTTCATCTGCTTCATAGTGAATAAGCGCGTGATAAGCTGCAATCAGACTTTCATCATCTGTATCTTTGGGGTATAAAAACAATGCATCTCGAACACAAAGCTCTCCAAGTCTTACTCTTCTTAATAATTTGGATACAGCAATTCTATCGTTAATATTTTCTGCCATGGTTTTATTTTACAAGCATTTCAACCATTTCACGTTCTACAAAGTGCATCATTTCAGCATAATTGCCATCAAAGAAGTTATCGGTAAACTCTTTTAACATATCTAATGCCATTTCTCTTTTATCCATTGTAGATTTGTAGAAAAATTTCTTTCCAACTTTATATCTAACTAAAATACTTTTGGAAACCAAGCGGTCCATTACTGTTTTGATTGTAGTGTATGCTCTTTCTATTCCGTTTTTAGACAATTCATCTACTATATCTTGAATAGAAATATCCATATCTTCATTGATTGAAGTTAAATTCCAGAATGTGTTCAAAATTTCAATTTCTAATGATCCGCAAACCATGTTTTCCTCCTGTATGACTATGTTTTACTATAATTGTAATATAAAACAAATTATTTACAAGTATGTAATTAAAATATTTACAAAAATTATATAAAAATAATTAGAAATTCATATCCATAAAGTCTTCTTCTTTTTTGAAGTTCTTTTTGGTTGTTCTTAATTTTTCGTTTTTCTTTTTTACTTTTTCCGGCATTGTACGATATGCGTTATCTAATGAAATTTTAGTAATGACTTCATTTGTTTTTCGGTCATAAAAAGTTAACCAGAATTTTCTATTAATATTATCAACTGCGAAAGATACATTTGCAATCAATTTATCCCCAGGTTTAATTTGTCTGAACATTAATTTCGTATCACCAAAAATTGATGGGCTAAATTTTGCATTGTAATCATTAACTAAAGCCATATCAAAGCCTGAAAGAGTTTTGTCTGACATATTAGAAATAAGTACGGTTAAAGTGATAGTGTTTGCTTCTCCAAATGGGTCTTTTTCGTGTTTAATTGTATTGATATTTATTGTCAACCCATCGTATAAAACTTCTTCTTGCTTTAGAGCTTCTTCTTTATAAACAGGTAAATCAACTTTTGTATTGATTTTAACTTTAATTTCATCTCCTGGGGCGATTAGGACATGGTTTCCTTTTCTAATTAATGCCATTCCAAGCCCTGCAACTCCACCAATCGCTGCACCTCCTGCAAGAGTATAACCTTGAGATGCAATAGCTGCTTCCAGTCCGAGCCAATTTAATGCTGCAAGTCCTCCAACAGCACCTCCGGCTACTGTATAACCCAAATCTTGAGCTGCAATTTTTGCACCTTCTGCGATTGGGTGTAATTTGGTTGTCATTTTACCCTCGATTGGAATTTCTCTTCCATCTGGGGTTACAAGATAATCAAAAGACAATGTCAAAGATGCTTCTTTCCCTAATCTTTTAGGTTCGGTTGTACTGTCAAGCCTACCGTGTGCAACTGTTCCTTTAGGGATAATTACACCTTTATCGCCATATACATCAGATGTAACCTCTGCAAAAAATTCATCTCCCTCAACAGAAATTGAGGAATCTAAAACCTGCGAAACTGTCATATTAATAACATCTTTTCGCTCTAATGACTCAATTTTACCGGTAAATAAATCATCTTCAGTTCTTTGATAATTATCATTTTCTGTAACAGAACCTTTCAATGGTTCTTCTGCATAGGCTAAAATATTTGAGCCAAGCATCATCATTATTAATATAAAGCTCAGTATCTTTTTCATAACTTTATTATACTCACTTATTCAAGTTTATACAAATAAACAACTAATTCTTTTGTTCATCAACTTCTTGAGCCATTTCTTCAATAAAGTTATTTACTTTTGCAGGCTCAAAACAAGAACAAGAATTCCAAATCAATGTTGGACGAGGTTCACTAAGTCTAGGGCTTGGATAATCATTGTGACATCTTCCTTTTAACATATTAGTTGAACCGTCAACACTAGATGTAAACATTGCACAACAACTACAAATCTTTAAAATAAGTCCGTAATCTTCCATTTTTGATTTTAATTGTTGAAGAGCATCAATCATTCTAAGGTGAGATGCTGTTGTATATTTTTTGTTTTTGTAAATAAATCTGATTTTTGATAATCCGTTTTCTGTTGAAATAAATTCCAGTTTACAATTTCTATCACCATGTTTTGTTTGAACTTGAACATCAATAGATAATTTATCTGTTTCTCTATCAGTATTTGCACCAAGTTTATTTAGGGTATATCTGATTGGTGGAAAGTTCTTGACGATGTGGCAAATTGAATAAATCGGGTATAATAAAAGAACCATTGTTTCTTTTGAATTCAATTTGGCATTAACAAGACTTAAACCAAATACTGCAAGAGTTACCAAAGCACTGAATATTACAACATTACATTTTACGATGAATGGACACTGGTATGAATATGCAATAAGAAATGCGTAAGCTACAATAATCAACCAGCAGTTTGGATTTACCAAAGAACAAATATGTTCAATAAATGCGAAGTTAATTGTTTTTAAGTTTTTAAAATTATTTTTTAATAATTTAAATCTTTTTGTTAATCTTGGCTTTTTGAATGAACAATCTT